>CAZXHQ010000371.1:0-4413 GCA_964640145.1 uncultured Rhodothermales bacterium
TTCCATCTGCCCGCCGTGCGGCCGCCGCCGCGAACCTCGCGGCCGGCGCCTTCGTCGACGTCGCGCCGGTCTTCGTGCAGATGCTCGATTCCGGAGAGACCGACCTCCAGGCGTCGGCGCTGGAAACCCTCGGCCGGTTCACCGATGAGGCCGTCGCGCAGATCCTCCTCGAGCGGTGGGAGGCCCTGTCGCCGCCGCTTCGCCGACAGGCCGCCGGGGTATTGACGTCGCGGCGGTCCTGGCTCGTCGGCCTGGTCGACGCCCTCGAGGCAAACCGGATCGAGACCGAAGCGCTGACGACGGACGTCCGGCTACGCCTGCTCGATCACCCTGACGAATCGATCCGGCTGCGTGCCGCAGCGCTGCTCGAGCCGCCGGCGCCGGATGGCACGTCCGCCGTGCTCGAGGTGGAAGGTGATTCTCGCCGCGGCCGTGACGTTTTCTACCGGGAATGCGCCCGCTGCCATGCCGGCAGCGGCGTCGGTCCCGACCTGATCGGCGTCAGCAACAAGAGCCGCGATCAGCTTCTCGAGGCCGTCGTGGCCCCCTCGCGCGCCATCCCCGCGACATACGCCGCCTACGTGGCCGAGCACTCCGACGGATCCGTCGTCAGCGGGCGGATCGTCCGCGAGATGCCGGGGACGCTGACCTTCCGGAGCGAGGAGGGGGAAAAAACGGTCTTGCGAAGCGACCTTCGCGCCCTGCGCCGGGCGTCGCGTTCCCTGATGCCCGGCGACTACGGGACCCGCCTCGAAGATCGGGAGCTGGCCGACGTAATCGCCTTTCTCCAGGCCGGCGCGGGCTCATAGATGGAACCGATCGACCGCCTCGAAAGGGCCGGTCCGCATCGCGGCGCCCGGATACACGCCGTCGCCCTGAAACGTCACGCACCGAACGCCTCGCGCAGCAGGGCCAGGCTCTTCGGAATCGCCGTCTCCGGCGACTCCTTGCCCTCGAACTCGAGGGAGACGTACCCGCGGAAGCCGGCGTCTCGGAGGATGCCGGCGATGCGGTCGTAGTCGAGGTCGAGCGTGTACCAGGTCCCGCCGCCGTAGTAGGTCTTGGCCTGCACGAGGACGGCGTACGGCGCCAGCATGGCGAGCTCGTCGTACGGATCCTCCAGAAAATTGCCCGTATCGAGCGTCACCTGGAGCCACGGCGAGTCGATCGCCTCCACGATCCGAAGGACGCCCTCCGGCGTGCGACCGAGTCCCCAGTGGTTCTCCAGTCCGAGCACCACCCCTTTCTCGGCGGCATGGTCGATGCAGGAGCCGACAGCCTCGATGACCCATCCGAAACCGTCTTCGTCGGTGTAGCCTTCGAGCGGCGGCTCGATGCCCCGATTGGCCATCAGCTCGTCGAAGGATCCGCTCGTCCCCCAGCGTCCCGTGTTGATGCGCATCGTCGGGATGCCCATGGCCGAGGCCAGATCGATCTGGTGCCTCGTCCGCTCCACGTTCTCCTGCCGCTCGGCGGGATCCGGATCGACGAAGCCCTGGTGCGTCGAGAAGCCCATCAGGTCCATCCCCAGCTCGATCGCCCGCCGCTTGAGCCGCTGCAGATGTGCATTCTCTTCGGATCCCATCTGGATGTGGAGGATCTCCACGCCGTCGAAGCCCATCTCGGAGGCCTGCTCGATGCACCGTTCGATCGGATAGTTCTCCTTCGGACCGTCGAATCGCCAGAACGAATAGGTGGAAACGCCGACGCGGTTGCCGGTGCGCGGATTCGCAAGGGGATCGAGGGCACACAGCGGCGCGAGCCCGCCTGCCGCCGCCGTTCGCTTCAGGAAATCTCGTCGATGCATGGTCCTTCCCCCGTCGATGGATAATTCGCGCTACGCGTAAGAAAAGCTAACGCATGGCGACGACAATCGCCGCCCGGCGCCTCGAAGCGCTTCCGCCGCAAAGGCCGTGTGAATTTGAGGCCGGAGAAACCCGTAATCCGCAACCTGACATAATTTTTTTAGTCTCAACTTGACAAAAATCCAAAAACGCTCGTAAATTTGCCGCCGTTGGATAAATTAGTTAAGTAACCTAAATTAATAAGGGATACCTCCCACGCTGTAGATGGACCGAATTGACGAGATCGACACCACCATTTTGGAGCTGCTCCAGGAGAACGGCCGGATGAAGCGGAATGCGATCTCCGAAGTCGTCGGGCTCTCGGTACCCTCCGTGAGCGAGCGGATGCGGAAGCTCGAAGAGCGGGGCGTCATAACGGGGTACCACGCCGTGGTGGACCCGAAGCGGCTTCACTTCGACATCACGTCGTTCATCCGGGTGACGGTGGACGGGTCGTCCCATTTCGACGACTTCGTAGCGGAGGCCGCGAGGCTTCCCGAGGTGCTGGAAGTACACTCCATCACGGGCGAGGGCTCGCACATACTGAAGATCCGCACCAAGAACACGACGTCGCTGGAGCGGCTGCTCTCCAAGGTTCAGGCCCTTCCGGGCGTACACGGCACGTCCACCAGCATCGTGCTGAGCACCTTCAAGGAGACGCGGGCCCTCCAGCCTTCTCCGATGGAGCTAGCCGATTACGAGGCCGAGACGGCCGCCCACTAGACGCTTACCGGAGCATCTCACCTAGACCCACAGACCCATGACCCCACAGGATTTTTTCGGCTTCGCGGAAAAACATGAAGCCCGGATGGTCGATCTCAAGTTCACCGATCTCTTGGGTACCTGGCAGCACTGTTCGTTCCCGCTTGAGACGTGGGATGAGGAGACGTTCGAGGAAGGGGTCGGCTTCGACGGCTCCTCCATACGCGGCTGGCAGGCGATCAACGTGTCGGACATGCTCGCCGTCCCGGATGCTTCCACGGTCAAGATCGATCCCTTCTTCGCCCGTCCCACCGTGAGCGTGATCGCCGACATCGTCGATCCGGAGACGAAGGAGGACTATACGCGCGACCCGCGCCACGTGGCGCGGAAGGCGACGCAGTATCTGCGAGACCACGGCATCGCCGACGTCTGCTACGTAGGACCGGAGCCGGAGTTTTTCATCTTCGACGAGGTCCGGTACGAGCAGACGCAGTACAAGGGGTATTATGAAATCGACTCCGTCGAAGGCGCGTGGAACACGGCGCGGTTCGAAGAGCCCAATCTCGGGTACAAACCCAGTTACAAGGGCGGCTATTTCCCGGTGAGCCCGACGGACACCTATCACGACCTGCGCGGGGAGATGGTCCACGAGATGTCCAAGGTGGGCATCGTCGTCGAGGCTCACCACCACGAGGTCGGCACCGGCGGGCAGGCAGAGATCGACATGCAGTTTGCTCCGCTGCTCGAGATGGCCGATCAGTTCATGTGGTATAAGTACATCATCAAGAATATCGCCCGGCGGTTCCAGAAATCGGTCACCTTCATGCCCAAGCCGATCTTCGACGACAATGGAAGCGGCATGCATACGCACATGTCGCTCTGGAAGGACGGCGATCCGCTGTTCGCCGGCGACGGCTACGCAGGGCTCAGCGACCTGGCACTTCACGCCATCGGCGGCCTGCTGAAGCATGCCCGGGCCGTGCTGGCCTTCGCCGCGCCCACGGCGAATTCCTACCACCGGCTCGTCCCGGGCTTCGAAGCGCCCGTCAACCTGGCGATGTCCAAGCGCAACCGCTCGGCCTCCGTCCGCATCCCCATGTACTCGGCGAGCCCCGGGGCGAAGCGGCTCGAGTTTCGCTGCCCCGATCCGAGCTGCAACGGCTATCTCACGTTTTCCGCCATGCTGATGGCGCTGCTCGACGGCATCGAAAACGAGATCGACCCCGGCGAGCCGCTCGATCGGGACATCTACGAGATGACGGCCGGCGAGCTCGCGGCGACGGATAAGACGCCCGCATCGCTCGCGGAAGCGCTCGCTGCCCTCCAGGCCGATCACGAATTCCTCACCCGGGGCGACGTCTTCACGGACGATCTCATCGAAACCTGGATCAGCTACAAGGTGGATAATGAGCTCGAGCCGCTGCGCCTCCGCCCCCATCCGTACGAGTTTTTCCTGTATTACGATAACTGAGCGGGATAACTGAGCGACCGTCGACAGACGCACCATTCATCCGTCACGAGCACTGAAGCAACATCATAGACAACCATGCCCAAACCTAGCGAAGACTACAATCTGAAAGCTGCGACCAAGTTCGTGCGCAATGGAAAGGCGCCCTCGCAGCCTATGGACGTCGAGCGAATCTTCGGCGAGAACACCTTCGGGCTGGAGGCGATGAAAAGCCGCCTCCCCAAGAGCATCTACAAGAGTCTTCTCGCGACCATCGAGAAGGGCGAGCCGGTCGACTCGAATATCGCCGATTCCGTGGCCATGGCCATGAAGGAGTGGGCCACCGAACGCGGGGTCACGCACTTCACGCACTGGTTTCAGCCGCTGACGGGCACGACGGCCGAGAAGCACGACAGCTTC
>CAZXHQ010000372.1:0-4405 GCA_964640145.1 uncultured Rhodothermales bacterium
CGAGCGCAGACTCCCCGACGCGTCGACGTCCTTCAGCGGCTCATTCGGCGAGAGTCCGATCCCATGGATGACGTCCCGATCCCCGCGACGGCAGGGGGGTTTTTACTACCCTTCCTCGTAGTCTCACTACTCACACGACCAACAAATACGATATGCGCGGCTCTTCATTTGTACTCGCCGGAGTTGTTCTCGTCCTAGCACTCATGGCCGCTCCGGTGTCGTTCGCACAAACTCCCCATGCCATCAATTACGCCGGACGGTTGGTGGGCGAGGATGTACCGGCTACAGGATCGCACAGCATAGCGTTCACGCTGTTTGGAAGCGCCGAAGGGGGGTCACCGCTCTGGACCGAGACGCACGAGGTCGAGGTGACGGACGGCCTGTTCAACGTGCTGCTCGGCAGTTCGAACGAGCTGCCGCTCTCCCTTATTCGAGATCACGACGAGTTGTACCTATCCATCGCGGTTGACGGTGGTGCGGAGATGCGACCTCGATTATTCGTTGCGAGTACCGTGTTTTCGCTCCGCTCCGCACTTGCCGATGACGTGAGAGACGGCGCGATCGGCACAGCACATCTCGTCGACGGCTCGATCACGTCCGCAAAGATCGCCGAGGATGCCGTTACGACGTCGAAACTGGTCGACCGGTCCGTGACGGGCGCCAAGCTCACCGACGGGTCTGTAACCGGCGCGAAGCTCGATCCGGGCGCTGCCGTGACGAGTCTAAACGACATAAGGGGCGCGGTCGAGCTCGTGGCGGGCGTCGGCATTTCCATCGAAGAAGAAGGTCGTCAGATTACGATAGCGATTGCCCCCCGAAGCTCGATCCGTTGGAAACGCAACGTGCAGCCCCTACGAAACGCTCTGGACACCGTAGAACGGCTTCGCGGGGTCTCCTACGAGTGGAAGGACTCCGGGGAGAACGACATCGGATTGATCGCGGAAGAGGTAGGTGCGGTTCTTCCGGAAATCGTTGAATTCGAAGACGACGGGCGCTACGCGAAATCCGTCCAGTATTCCCGGCTCGTCGCCGTGTTGATCGAAGCCGTCAAAGAGCAACAGGATCAGATCGACGCCCGGGATGAGGCCATCGAGCAGCTAATGACTCGCGTCGAGCGGCTCGAACGGACGCAGGGAAACGCCGTGTCGATCGATGGCGAGTAATCGACAAAGCGCTCGCCGATCGATGGCCGCACCCTGGCGCGGAAATGGTGCGCCGCGGGAAGGGCCTGCAGCATCCGACCTTCACATCGGCCTTCCCACCCGTATGTTGACGCTATGACGACGGGGATACTCCTGCTCAACTTCGGTGAACCGGAGCGTCCGGACCTGAACGCGGCCGTGCCGTATCTGGAAGCCATCTTTGCGGCGAACGCCCGGCTCGAACATGCGGCGAACGTCGAAGCGGGGAGGGTGCGGGCGCGGCAGCTGGCCGAACGGCGCGCGCCAGCGCTTGTGGCGGATTACCGGCGCATGGGGCCCTCGCCGCTGCGGCGGCAGACGGAGATGCAGGCGCGCGCTCTGGACGTGGACCTTCGACAGCGCGGATTCGACGCTGCGGTCGTCGTCGGGATGCAGTTCACCACGCCCTCCATCGAAGAGGCGGCGGCGAAGGTTCGCGCGAGCAGGGTGGGCCGGCTCGTCGGACTGCCCCTATATCCTCTATGCGGACCGTCGACGACTCTCTTCGCGCTCGACTCGATGCGCCGCGCGCTCCGTGAAAGGGATCCGGAACCGGTCGAGATTACCGGCTGGCATCGTCACCCGGCCTACACCCAGCTTCGTGCTCGCGCGGTTCGCATCTACGGTGAACAGGCCGGTCTCGATCTGAGCGATCCCCGCACCCGGCTCGTCTTCTCCGCGCACGGCACGCCGCTGCGCTACCTGCGAGAAGGCAGTCGGTATGCGCTCTACGTGCGGGACCACTGCGAGCGCATCGCCGGTGAGCTCGGTGTGACGCAGTACGTGCTCGGCTTTCAGAATCACGAAAATCGCTCGGGCGTGGAGTGGACTACGCCGGAGATCCGGGAGGCGATCCGCAGCGCGGAGGCGGACCGGCTCCTCGTCGTGCCCGTGAGCTTCATGCAGGAGCAGTCGGAGACGCTCGTCGAACTGGATCTGGACCTGCGCGGCAGAGCGGAGGAAGACGGCTTCGACTTCTACCGGGCGCCCGTTCCCTACGACGACCCCGCCTTCATCGGACTGCTGGCGGATCTCGTTACGGAAGCCTGTTCGTCGGATCGCAGAGCGTGCCGGTGCCGTCCCGGGGCGTTCTGTCTGAACGACGGGCTCGAATGCTGAGTCAGGCTTCGGCCAGCCGTCCGACCAGCGCCTCCGCCTCGGTGAGGCGGCCGGTAATCCCCGGTCGGCCCATCCAGTTCGCGCAGACGTGGATGCCGTCGGGCAGTCGCAAGCCATCCAGCTCATTCCAGCTTGCGTCCCACGCGGGCATGTACGTCCGGTGGATGGACAGCGGCCGGGCCTCCGCGCCGGTTATCGCGCGAAATTCGAGGGCGGCGAGCGTGCGGAGCGCCTCGTCCGGCAGGTCCGTCACGCCGGGTCGGGTCCCGCCGCCCAGAAAAGACGTGTACATTCCGGCGCGATCGAACAGGGCACCGCAGCTCGTCACCCCGCGCGTCGCAAAGCCTTCGCCGAAAGCTACCTGATATCCGCTGCCGTCGAAGCGCAGCGTCGACTCGAGATGGACGACTGCGAAGGTGTTATATCGGAGTCGTCCGAGGCGCCGGGAGGCGTCGTCGTCGAACGGGGCAAGCATGCGCGATGCGGCATCGGCCGGACACGTAAGCACGACGCGGTCCGCATCCAACTCTCCCGATTCGGTGACGACGCGGAACCGGTCGCCTTCGCGCCGAATGGCGAGAACCGCCGAACGGGTATGGACGCGTTCGGCGAGGCGCCGCGCCATGGCGTCGGTGAGCGTTTGCAGTCCATCCCGAAATGAGCATGCGGGCACGCGTCGCCTGGTGCGGAAGCCGCGGATCAGCGCTCGAAGCAGGCTGCCCTCGACGTGCAGCGCCCGAAGCATCGTGGCGAGTGCGTGACAGGCCGGCATGTCGGCCGGATCAGATCCATACAGATCGCCGAACAGGGGGGCAATGGCTTTCCGGTAGGTGCCTCGGCCGAACTTGCGGGAGAAGAAATCGGCCGTGGACTCCCCGGGGATAGGAGCTCTCGTAAGCGGCTCGACGAGCACACGGAGACGGTCCGCCCACGATATGAGGTCCGTCGAGAGCGCCGTCTCCAGATCCGTGGGCACGATGCGCAGCCGGCCGCGCGAGTAGATGTAGAGAGGGATGTCCGGCGCCAGGATCAGCTCACCGGTCAGCCCGAGCGCCTCGATCACCGCCCGCATCGGCGGGGTAAGACGCGTACGCTGCGGACCCATTTCCAGGAGCTGTCCGTCCGCCCGACGGCTTTCGATGACCCCTCCCGTACGCGCTGAAGCTTCGAAGAGGCGATAATCGTCGCCGGCTCGGTCGAGAAAGTAGCCGACGGCAAGTCCGCTTACGCCGCCCCCGATCACGGCCGTACGCGGACGCCCGGGGATATAGGCCGGCGCGGCCGCAACGCCGGTGGCGTCCCGGTCCATGGTGTCAAACGACGACCTCGCCTCCGACATGGTAACCTCCGAGTGCGGACGAGCCGAGGAGCGCCTGGCAGCCTCCCCGACCGGAGTGGTGCACGGCACGTCCTCGCCGGCATTCTTTCGAGGAGCAACATATCGGGTTTTGGGCCTTGCGTCAAGATGGCGCATAGAGATCGTCGTAAGGCTCCTCTATGCGTTCAGGTTTGCGGACGTCGCCGTATGGGGCAGGGCGGCAGGCGCCTACCGGCTGGACGGTCTGGGAGATCGTCCCAGGCCCGATTAGTCGAATACCTTACAGGCGTCTCGGACCCTCCCCTATATCGAGGCGTCCTCAAAGGCGATACGTTGATCCTGAGAGCATCGGAAAAGCGTCCGGACCCGGACTGAATTTGAAGGGGATACTCGCCAAGAAGGCCCGTGTCTTTTTCGGATTCAGCGAGAACGGAAAAGCTGCCGGTGCTCTTTTTTTTGTGGACTCGCTCCATATCGCATCCCTGCGGGAAACCGCGAGCGTTCCAGGGAACCCAGCGCGTTCCAGGGAACCTCCACCCGTTCCAGGAAAGAGGTCGCCGCTTTTTCGGTTTCGTCTCACGTCGCCCCCGCAAAGCCCGTCATGCGGCACGATTCCCATACCGGTCTGATTTTGGCTGGCGGAGGTAGCCGCCGGTTCGGGACGGACAAGTCGACATACGTGCTCGCGGGCCGTCGCATGATCGATCACGTCGTCGCGGTCGTCACTCCGCTCGTTAGGGAACTGCTGATCAGCGTGAGCGATCGTTCACACGCGCCGACGGACCTG
>CAZXHQ010000373.1:0-4387 GCA_964640145.1 uncultured Rhodothermales bacterium
GCCCCGATCAATGCGCTCTACGGATTGCACGAGGCGCTCGTCATGCTGCGCGAGGAGGGCCTCGAGCAGGCATGGGAGCGCCATCTTCAAAATCACAGGGCCCTTCAGGCCGGTCTCGAGGCCCTCGGGCTGAGCTACATGGTGCCGGAGGGCGAGCGCATTCCCCAGCTGAACGCCGTCAACGTGCCCGGCGACGTAGACGAGGCCCGCGTGCGAAAGCGCCTGCTCGACGAGCATCAGCTGGAAATCGGTGCCGGTCTGGGGCCCATGGCGGGCCGGATCTGGCGAATCGGTTTGATGGGCCACAGCAGTCGCTCCGAGAACGTCGAACATTGTCTGCGAGCGCTGGGGACCGTGCTGGCCGACCAGGGGCTGTCGGTAGACGGGACGGAGGCCGTAGAGGCTTCGCGCGAGGTGCTCGGATCGTCGGCTGCCTCGACGTAGTCCCTCCGATCCCGCCAGGACGCTGCTGCTTCCGGATACCCGACCGTCGTACACCATCTTGTAAGGTGCCTTTATGTCGATCGAGCTTCTTGCGCTGCTCGCGTTCTTGCCGATCGCGGTAGTGGGCGTATTCCTCGTCATCCTCAGATGGCCGGCGAGTCGGGCCATGCCGCTCTCGTACGTTACGGCGGCTGCGCTCGCCCTGTGGGTCTGGCAGGTCCCGGGCCTACAGGTGGCGGCCGCCACGATCCACGGCGTCATCGTCGCCTTCATACTGCTGTACATCATCTTCGGCGCGGTGCTGCTTCTGAACACGCTGCAGCAGAGCGGTGCGCTTCGGACGATCCGCCAGGGCTTCACGGACATCTCTCCCGACCGCCGCATTCAGGTCATCATCATTGCCTGGCTCTTCGGGTCGTTCATCGAGGGCGCCGCCGGCTTCGGCACGCCGGCGGCCGTGGCCGTGCCGCTGATGGTCGGCCTGGGGTTTCCGGCGATGGCGGCCGTGGTGGCCGGGATGATCATCCAGAGCACGCCCGTTTCCTTCGGCGCGCTCGGGACGCCCATCCTCGTGGGCGTCAACACGGGTCTGGCCGGCGACGAGGCCGTCACGGCCTATGCCACGCAGCTCGGCTTTCTGGCGGAAAACGTAGACGCGGGCTGGTATGCCCTGCTTGCGGAAATCGGAGCGCGCGTGGCGCTGATGCATGCGATCGTAGGGACGCTCATTCCGCTCATCGTCGTCGCCCTGATGACGCGCTTTTTCGGTGAGAACCGATCGTTCGTAGAAGGTCTCCGGATCTGGAAGTTCGCGCTCTTCGCCGCCGTTTCCATGACGGTCCCGTACGTCGTCGTGGCGCATCTTCTCGGTCCGGAATTTCCGTCCCTTCTCGGAGGATTGATCGGACTGGCCGTCGTCGTGCCCGCCGCAAAACGCGGCCTGTTCACGCCGACGGATGCGGAGACGTGGCGATTTCCACCTGAAAGCCGCTGGAAGTCCGAATGGTCGGGCACGATCGATGTGAGCGACCGGCACCTGACCGGAGCACCCATGTCGATGGGCCGGGCGTGGGCGCCGTACATCCTGCTGGCCGTCTTACTCGTCGTCACGAGAGTGCCGGCGTTGAAGATCCAGCCGCTCCTCCAATCGGCCTGGGCCACGATCGCCTACGAAAATATCCTCGGTACCGGCATCACGTCGACCGTGCAGATTCTCTATCTGCCGGGAAGCGTCTTCATCGTGGTTTCTCTGGTCACCTTTTTCATGCACGGCATGAAAGGTCGCAGCTACGGCAAGGCCTGGCTGGATTCCGGCCGGGCCATGATCGCCGCATCGGTCGCGCTGATCTTCACCGTGCCGATGGTGCAGGTATTTATCAATTCCGGCGGTGGGGCGGCGGGCATCGAGCAGATGCCCATCGTCCTGGCCGAGGGCGTCGCGGCCGCGGCCGGCTCGGCATGGCCGTTTTTCGCCCCCGCCATCGGAGGATTCGGGGCCTTCGTGGCCGGCAGCAACACGATCAGCAACATGATGTTTTCCCTGTTTCAGTTCGGCGTGGGCACCCGCATCGGCGTCGATCCCATATGGGTGGTGGCTCTTCAAGCCGTCGGCGGCGCGGCGGGCAATGTGATCTGCGTCCACAACGTCGTAGCCGCATCCGCCGTCGTCGGGCTCGTCGGCCAGGAAGGCGCCGTCATTCGGAAGACGCTCATCGTCTTCTGCTACTATGCCTTGATGGCCGGATGCCTGGGATATGCCATCGTATGGTGGAGCGAAGGCTGGTTGAATCCCGGTTCCGCGCTGTTTGCCGGGCTGGTGGTATCCATCATTATCTTTATCCACCGCACGCTCCGTAAGGACGCCGCCGTGATCCATTCGTAGCGCGCCGTCGGGGCCGTCGACGCGGAGCGCGATGCAGCGGCACTCATATGTTAGCGTACTTGCGAATTGATGTACTTAGTTTCGCGCGATTTCAGTGATCGAACCTCAGTGATCGTACCATGACCGGATCGACCTCCTCACTAGACAATTTTCTGGCCGAGCTTCGGGAGCGCACGGACGGTGACGTCCGGACCGACGAGTACAGCCGCGTGCTCTACAGCACGGACGCCAGCATCTATCAGGTCATGCCGCACGGCGTGCTGATCCCGAGGAGCGTCGAGGACGTCCACGCCGCCGTCGAGCTGGGCCACCGGCACAAGGTACCGCTGCTTCCGCGCGCCTCCGGCAGCAGCCTGGCCGGACAGGCCGTCAACGAGGCGCTCGTGATCGATATGACGCGCCATCTGGACGGCGTCGTCGAGATCTCGCCCGAGGAGAAATGGGTACGCGTGGAGCCGGGCATCGTGCTCGACGAGCTGAACCTGTATCTGAAGCCGTACGGCCTCCAGTTCGGTCCGGACCCGGCGAGCAGCAACCGCGCGGCCATGGGCGGGATCGTGTCGAACAATTCGACCGGCAGTCACTCCATCGTCTACGGGATGACGGCGGACCACGTGCTCGAGATGAATGTGATTCTCAGCGACGGCTCGACGGCGACGTTCGGGCCGATGGACGACGGTGACCTCGAACGACGTCGCCGGCGGAAAGGGCTCGAAGGGGCGATCTACCGCGGCATTTCGGAGCTCGCGGCGGACGAGGAGAACCGCCGCATCATCCGGGACGGCACGCCCCGGCACTGGCGCCGGTGCGGCGGCTACAACCTGGATCGATTCATCGACGGGGACGTCACGTCTCGATGGCCCGCCGACCCGCGGTTCAACCTTGCCAGGCTCGTCTGCGGTGCGGAGGGCACGCTTGCCGTCATCACCGACGTCAAGCTCAATCTCGTGCCGGTGCCCCGGCATACCGCCCTGGCCATCGTCCATTTCGACCGGCTCTACGACGCGCTGTCCGCCGTGCCCGTGATCCTGGAAGTCGATCCGTCCGCCGTCGAGCTCATGGACCACAAGGGGCTCGTGCGATGCCGCGAGAACCTCGAATATGCGCGTCTGCTGGAGACGTTCGTCGAGGGGAAGCCGAACTGCATCCTGATTACCGAATTCAGCGGCGAGAGCGAGACGGAGCTCCGGTCGAAGATCGATGGATTGCGGGAGCATCTGCGTCGGCAGAGCGCCGGAGCGACGGCCGTCACGCCTGCCCTCGACAGGGAGAAGCAGGCGGACGTATGGACGGTCCGCAAGGTCGGGCTGGGACTGCTTATGGGCGAGCCGGGCGACCATAAGCCGATTCCTTTCATCGAAGACGCGGCCGTGCCCCCGGAGCACCTGGCGGAATACGTGACGAAGATCGAGGCGTTCTGCCATGGTCTCGGGACGGAGGTGGCCTACTACGCGCACGCCAGCGCCGGCTGCGTCCACATCCGCCCGCTCATCAATGCGAAGAAGGCGGAGGAGGTCGCGAAGCTGCCGGAGATCATCGCCTTCTCGGTCGAGCTGCTGCACGGCTACGGGGGCGCACTTTCCTCGGAGCACGGGGACGGGCGCGTGAGGTCCTGGATGAACGAGCGCTTCTTCGGTCCGGATCTGTATCGCCTCTACCGCGAGGTGAAGCATACTTTCGATCCGGACAGCCTGCTCAACCCGGGCAACATCGTCGACGCGCCTCCGGTCGATGCCCATCTGCGGTACGGCAGCGAGTATGCCTTTATTCCGGTGGAGACGAAGCTGGACTTCACCGCCGACGAGGGCTTCGACCGCGCCGTCGAGATGTGCAACGGCGCGGGCATCTGCCGCAAGAAGACGACCGGCACGATGTGTCCGAGCTTCATGGTCACGCGCGAGGAGGAGCATTCTACACGCGGACGGGCCAACGCGCTCAGAGCGGCACTCTCCGGCCGCCTGCCCGCATCGGAATTCACGAGCCGGCGCATGTACGAGGTGATGGACCTCTGCATCGAGTGCAAGGCATGCAAGGCCGAGTGCCCGTCGAACGTCGACATGG
>CAZXHQ010000374.1:0-4366 GCA_964640145.1 uncultured Rhodothermales bacterium
GGCGGGAACGATGCGGAGGTGCTCAAGCAGACGGACGTCACCCAGCCAGCGCTGTACGTCCACAGCATGGCCGTCATGGCGGAGCTCGGACGTCGTGGCCACGCGCCCGATATGGCGGCCGGCCATAGTCTCGGGGAATACAGCGCACTGGCGGCCGCCGGCGCCCTGTCCTTCGCCGATGGACTCCGAATCGTTCGCCGGCGCGGCGAGCTGATGGCTCGTGCCGGGGAGGAGCGGCCGGGAGCCATGGCGGCCGTGCTCGGGATGGACGACGACGAGGTGGTTGCCGCCTGCCGGGAGGCGACGCGAGGCGACGCCTCCGTCGTCGAAGCCGCCAATTTCAATTCGCCCGGCCAGGTCGTAATTTCAGGCGACGTCGATGCCGTCGATCGGGCGATGAACCTGGCGCGTGAGCGCGGCGCCCGTCGCGTCGTGTCCCTGCCTGTAAGCGGCGCCTTCCACTCTCCCTTAATGGCCTACGCGCGCGACGGGCTCGAACGCGCGCTTGCGGACCTGACCATCGAGCGGCCGGCGGTTCCGGTGTACCTGAACGTGACGGCGAGGGCCAGCCGCGACCCGGATGAGATTCGTCGCCGCCTCGTAGACCAGCTCACCGCACCGGTCCGCTGGTCGCAGGCGCTGCGCGCCATGCAATCCGCCGGCGCAAGCCGCTTCCTGGAGGTAGGTGCCGGCACGGTCCTCTGCGGGCTCGCACGTCGCACGCTGGGACGAAACGTCGACACCGCATCTGCCGATAGCGCCGCCGACGTGATCTCCCTCGTCGAACGATAGCCCGGCGTCCTCTTTCATCCAGCATCATTGTTCAGACCATGGCATCCGACCTGAAAGGACAGAGCGCCCTGATCACGGGCGCCTCGCGCGGCATCGGCCGCGCCATCGCCCGAAAGCTTGCCGGCGCGGGCGCGCGCGTCGCCATTACGTACCGCTCATCGACCGAGGAGGCGGAGAGCCTGCGCGACGAGCTCGATCGCGGCGGCACCGAGTGCCTGCTCTTTCGCGGAGATGCGGCGGAAACGGCGTCCGCCGAAGAAGCCGTCGGTGGCGTGCTCGACGCCTGGGGGTCTCTCGACGTGCTGGTCAACAACGCGGGGATCACGCGGGACGGCCTCATGATCCGGATGCAGGAGGGCGACTGGGATGCCGTCATCAATACGAACCTGAAGAGCGTCTTCAATTTCTGCAAGGCGGCCTATCGCCCCATGATGAAGCAGCGCAGCGGAAAGATCGTCAACCTCTCCTCGGTCGTCGGTATTGTCGGCAATCCCGGCCAGGCCAATTACGCGGCCTCGAAAGCCGGCATCATCGGCTTTTCGAAGAGCCTCGCGAAAGAGCTGGGGTCGCGCGGCGTCACCGTCAACGTCGTCGCGCCGGGGTACGTCGAAACGGACATGACCGCCTCGCTGGGAGACGCCGCCCGGGATGCGATGATGAATGCCGTCGTGCTGAAGCGGGCCGCCCGGCCGGAAGACATCGCCAATGCCGTCCACTTTCTCTCCTCGCCCGCCGCTGCCTACATCACCGGTCACGTCCTGCACGTCGACGGCGGGCTCGCGATGTGACGCGGCCGCCGAGGGCCGGCGTATTCGTGGACGCGTTGCGGGGACCTGGGAGATTACGATGGCGTATGAGGACAGGCCGTAAAGATCTTCAGACTTTGCAAACGCCCCATGTCTAACGACGAAAAACAGTCGTCTCCCTATACCCAGGTCATCGACCTGACCCGGCGCGCTCAGCGTGAGCGCAGCCGGGAGCGCGACGTCGAATCGATGAAAGAGGACGAAGCGCGCCCGGCCGTCACGCTGGAAGATTTGCCCGACGCCGTTCAGGCCGCGCTGAGCGCTGCCGGATGGGAATCGCTGATGGCCGTCCAGCAGAAGGTCATCCCTTACCTGCTCGAGGGAAGAGACCTGATCGTGCAGTCGCGCACGGGCTCGGGGAAAACGGGCGCCTTTTTACTTCCGCTCTTCGAGTTGCTGGACGCATCCCGGGACGTGACGCAGGCGCTCATCATGACGCCGACCCGCGAGCTGGCCAAGCAGATCAACAACGAGTTCGAGCGGATGAAGCTCGCCACCCCGGAGACGAACGAGCTGCGCTCGGTGCTGGTCTATGGTGGCGTGAAGTACGGCCCGCAGATCAAAGGCCTGAAGGGAGGCGCCCACGTCGTCATCGGCACGCCCGGTCGCATCCTCGATCACCTCAGCAAGGGGAACGCCGATCTCAAGCAGCTCCAGTACCTTATCTTCGACGAAGCCGACGAGATGCTGTCGATGGGATTCTATCCCGATATGCAGGAGCTGCGGCGGTACCTGCCGAAGAAGCGGCAGACCTACATGTTCAGCGCGACCATCCCGCCGAAGGTGCGGTCCCTGAGCCGAGACTTCCTTTCCGATCCGCAGTTCATATCGCTGAGTGCCGGGCAGGAACGGATCGAAACGCTCGAGTACCGCTACTACGTGACGGATCCCATGGAGAAGGACCGCGTGCTGGTCCGACTGTTCGAGCTGGAAAATCCGGAGTCCGCCATCGTCTTCGTAAACACGAAGCGCGAGGTGGAGTATCTGACCAAGTTTCTGCAGAACTACGGCTACAACGCCGATGCGATTTCGGGGGATCTGTCCCAGCAGGCGCGCGAGAAAGCGCTCGAGCGCACCCATTCCGGAGAGACGCGCTTCCTGATCGCGACGGACGTCGCGGCGCGCGGCATCGACATCTCCGACCTGAGCCACGTTTTCATGTACGACGTGCCGCAAGACCCCGAGTACCTCGTCCACCGCTCCGGCCGTACGGCGCGGGCCGGAAAGGTCGGGGTCGCGATCGTGCTGGCCACATTTGAAGACGAAACCGATCTGCTTCGAGCCGCCACGCGGTACGGTATTTCGGTCGAGAAGAGGCCGCTGCCGACGCCGGAGGACGTAAGCAACCGCGTCTCGGAGCGCCTCACCGTCATTCTGGAAAATCGTCTCCGCGAACGGTCCAACATCGAGCGGGAACGAGCCCAGCAGTTCGTCCCGTTGGTGCAGGATCTCGCGCGCGAGGAGCCCGAGCTTCTGGCCATGTTCATCGACGAGATTCGTGAGAAGGATCTGCACGCGCCGAAGACCGTCGGCGACGTCGTCCGAGATGAGAAAGGAGGCTCGGACGGCGAGGGGTGACCCGCCCGCTCTGGGCTGGACCTGGTGCGCCACCGCCCGCCTCGCCGCTGACCTGACCGCGCTGCACGACACTCAGCGCGAGATGCCCCGCTTCTTTATCGTTCCGAACCACCTCGACCGGGGCCGTCGTATCCGCCGGCCTCCTCTCCGGGCAAGGCCTCTCTGCGCCCGAAGCCGCGCGGCAACGTTCGCTGCGGCACTCCCATGCCGGAGATGCCCCGCAAATCTTGCGTTTCCTGTAACAGCTTGGCCCTGTCAGGGGATTATAACAGCTTCGTGTCAGATATGTGATGGCTATCGTGGGCGCCTGACGTTTACCTATATGCGATCCATGTGATTCGAGGCCGCCATCAGGCACCGGCGGGAATCCCACTCCTCCGGATGGTAGGCCTACCTCTTTTTCCTCGTTGTCCCTGGTCTGAAAAGCTCCCCAATCCGACTTATGGCGTCCAAGCCCAAGAACTCCGATACGAACGCCGACCCGTCCAAAACCGAAAAGGCAAAGAGCGAGAAGGCATTCGCCGACGTGGAGAAGAAAGAAGGCGCGGCGAGCGGCGGGCCGGACAACGGCTCCGAGGCGGGGTCTACGCCTTCGAAGGAGGCCGGGGGCGGCGATGCCGGGACGGCGTCGAGCAATGCGTCGAAACGATCGGGATCCAGGCCGTCCGGCTCGAAATCAACGGCCGGCTCGAAGGCGTCCAAGGGGGCATCGTCCACGTCGCCAAAAAAAGCCCGCCCTACCTCCTCGAAGTCAAACGCCGCGGCGGGAAACGGAAAGGCCGGCCAGGTGATTCTCGATGAGGAGGACGTGCACGAGTTCCTCGAAGTCCTGCTGGAGGTCAAGAAAGGCGATTTTTCGGCCCGCTACGTCGTGGAGAAGGACGGTGTGATGGGCCGCGTGGCGGACTCGCTCAATGAGATCATCGAGCAAAATGAGCTGATGACCAGCGAGATGGTTCGCGTCCGCGAGAAGGTGGGCAGCAAGGGACGCATCACCGAACGCGCCGCCGTCTCGGGGTTCAGCGGCGGATGGCGAACCTGCATCGACTCGGTGAACGACCTGGTGGAAGATCTCGGCCGTCCTATTACGGAGGTCGAACGGGTCATCGGCGCCGTCGCAAAGGGCGACCTCTCGCAGACCATCGACCTCGAAGTCGACGGCGAGCCCGTGCAGGGTGAGTTCCGCCGCA
>CAZXHQ010000375.1:0-4337 GCA_964640145.1 uncultured Rhodothermales bacterium
CCCGTCGAACCGGTACAGATACGGCGCGCGGTGGGCCACGCCCGTGCGGCGTTCGCAGAGGCGTTCGACAATGCCGAGCCTCTTGATCTTACGGTCGAAGTTGCGGCGATCCAGAGGCCGGCCCAGCAGCGTCTCGTACAGTCGCTGCAGCTCAGGCATGGTAAACTTCGCCGGTAGTAGATTCAGGCCGACGGGCTCGTGGGTCAGCTGCCGCCGGAGCGTTCGAAGCGCTTTCTCGACCATCCGATCGTGGTCGAACAGCAGCGCGGGCCGCTCGTGGACGTCCCACCACCGGCACTCGTCCGAAAAGGCATCCGGCGTCGGGTCCGCCTCGGAGAAATCGACCAGTGCGTAATAGCCGATCGACACGACACGGTCGACGAGCCAGGCGAGCGGACCCGGGTCGAGACCCATCGCATCGAAGAGCTTTTTGAGGGCTGCTTCGCCGCGGTTCGTTCCGCCGAAGGCCCCGAACTGTTGCAGGAAAAGGCGGTGGAGCCCGGTACGTTCCTCCAGTATGGCGTGTGCGGCCTCCTCCACGGACTGACCGGTTCGGACCGGTCCCCCCGGAAGGCTCCACTCGCCCAAATGCTTCCACTTGAGCAGCAGCACCTTCAGCTCCCCCCTATGAAACCCGAAAATCACGCAGTCCACCGTAACGTGGGGTAGAAACGACGTCTCTCTGAAACGGGCTTCGATCTCTGGTTGTGCCGTCACGCCGGATACCTGATTGCCTCGGAGCCTTTCGAAGATAGCGACATCCATTGTGTAAATACAACACAATGGCGGCGCTGCAGTCTCCCTCGCCATGCCGACGAGGCGTGATGGCGGAGCGGGTCGGATGTATGACGTGTCCTCGTCGATCGACGGAGGTGACGGGTGGGCCGACGCGACCTATGGGTGGGCTCGGTTATCTTTAATCAAACAGCACGACGACGGCCCGCACGTGGTCGCCGTAGGGAACGGGAAGCCCGGGGCGCGGGCCTTCTGTATGGACTCGCAGGCGTTGGATCCATCTAGTGGGGTCGCTCGTTGGACGCTACGTCCAACTTCCCGGGCAGCCTATGACGCGAGAACAGGCTACATCTACGAAGCAGGACGACTCGGCGCTCGAGGAGACGACGCGCAAGCAGCTCGGCGTCGAGCGCTGGGACCGGCCGCTCATCTTTCGCGAAACGGCGGAGGCGGCGACCGACATTCGCCTGCCGTACTGGAGCATGCTCGTCCTCTCCGGAGCCATCGCTACGCTGGGGCTTGCCCTCGACAACGCCGCCGTCGTGATCGGCGCCATGCTCATCGCGCCGTTGCTTGCGCCGACGATGGGGCTTGCGCTCGCGCTTGCCGTGGGCGACCTTCGTCTGGCATCCCAGACCAGCGTGGCCATCGTCGTCAGTACGGCTGCGGTGATCGTCACCGCGATGCTGCTCACCGCCGCGCTCCCATTCCATACGTTTACGAACGAGATCACGGCTCGGACCCGGCCGACTACGCTCGACCTGGGCATTGCCGTCTTTTCGGGTCTCGCAGGCGCGGTCGTAACCGTCACGCGGCGCAAGGGGCTCTCGGCGGCGATACCGGGCGTTGCAGTCGCCGTGGCACTGCTTCCTCCGATTGCCGTAGCGGGCTTCGCCGCAGGTGCCGGATTTCACTGGTCGCTCATCAAAGGCAGCATGCTCCTCTACGGCGCGAATCTCGCAGGCATCGTTCTTAGCGGCAGCGTCGTATTTCTGCTCATCGGCATGCACCGCCGCGACATCCTTCTCATGGCCAAGAAATGGCATGACGAGGCGGCGCCCACCCGTGTAGCCGCCTGGGCGGCGCGCACGCGATGGCTTCCCACCGTGGTCCCCATTCGCTCTCCGGTAGTGCGGATGGCTCTGGTGCTGGCCTTCGTCGCGGCGCTCGCCGTTCCCCTGACGATTACCCTCGGCGAGATTGCGCGCGAGACGCGAGTTCATCGTGCGGTCAGCCGCGCGTCGGAGCTGTTCGAGGTGCAGGGCCGCTCGTCGATATTGAGCTTGCAGCCGTCGGTCGGAGAGACCGAATCGCACGTCGTGATTCGCGTTGCAACGACCGAGTGGTTCGGCGATGAGGCTCGAGAAACGTTCGAGCGAGTGGCGTCCGAACGCGCCGGCGAACCCGTCCGACTCGTCCTCGAGCAGGTTCCCACCTCGTCCGGGGATCTCCAACAGCTCGTCGCGCAGCTTTTTCCGGGTCGACAGATGGACTCGCCGGAGCGGCAGCCGGATCTGTCGGCCGTCGTCGGTCCGCTGCGGGAGCGCATGGAGGTCGCCATCGGGGGACTCATCCGGCCTGAAGGCATCGAGTTCCTGGGCTCGGAGATCCGCATGGGCGGAGGGCGGCAGCATCTGATCGTCGGCTATGCCGGCGAGCGGCCGTTCGAGCAAGACGTCGGGCAGATTTTGGCGCGCCAGCTTCGAGCGAGTCTTTCCGCGCCGGAGCTGGCCGTAGCATGGGATCACGTGGCCACCGACACGCTTACGCTCACTGGTACGGCTGCCGACAGCACGCGGCTTCGGGAGGTTGCCCGTCCCATGCAGCGCTACGACGTCCTCCGGGTCGCCGTCATGGCGGATACGAGCGTCGCACGGCCGCTGGCCGACTCGACGGTGCTGCGGCTCGGCCGCCTCGGTGCACCTCGCGACCGCGTCGAATTACGCCATGTGGAGGACGGCGGCCTTCTTCTTCTACCCTATCGGGCTGATTCCTGAACCTCTTTTGGAGTAGTACCGCCGTGCTCGATGACCGACGGCTTCTCATCGACCTCTAACGCAGAGACGGGTCGCGCTACTGGTCGCGACTTTTACGGCGATCGAACGAGCACGCTGCATGTGCACATCTTCATCAGCTCATGATTTCTGGAACAGTGCCACGTTAGGGCGTGGCGTTTCGAATTTGTAACCGAAATGGTCGGCGATCCACGCCATCGTATCGGCGCGATAGAAGCAGACGTGGGTTACATCTCTCGCGTAGGACCACCGCTGGAAGTCCTTCTCGTCGGCCCATTGGGTCATCACGGCGAGCCATCCGCCCGGCGTGAGAAGATTGTAGAGCCGGTCGAATTCCGTACGGGGCGCGTGGAAGTGCTCGGCTGTTTCGGTGCACGTGATGAAGTCATACGTCCGGTTCAACGCGCCGGGCCGCGGGGCGAAGAATGGATCGTAAATGGCTACCTCAAAGCCGCATTCCTCCAACATGATGGAAAGTGTGGGGCCCGGGCCGGCTCCGTAGTCGAGGCCGGTTGCCGGCGGCTCCAAACGTTCTAGAAGCGGCGTCGCTAGACGGCGGAGGAATGCGCGGTATCCTTCATCCGATGGATCATTGTCGTGCGTCTCGTAGCGTCGTCGCTCACTCTTTCGATCCGGATGAAAAAGTGGCGGAACGAAGATTAGACGACACTCCGTACACGCAAGGTAGGGACGCCCATGCGCATGCGCATATGGTGCGACGTGTTCAGCATGACAAAGCGGGCAGGAAGACATGCGGAGAAATATCCAGCGTGAGTTCGGAGACGTTCAGATCGAGTGCACGATCGGGGATATCGCGCATCAGCCGGACGTGGATGCGGTCGTCAATGCGGCCAATGCCGAGCTTCGAATCGGCGGTGGTGTGGCAGGCGCCATCCACCGGGCGGCCGGGCCGGAGCTCGAAGAAGAATGCCGGCCGCTGGCCCCCATCCAGCCGGGGGAGGCGGTTATCACGGGTGCGCACCGGCTTCCGAACCATTACGTGATCCATTGTCTGGGTCCCGTCTATGGGATAGACAAACCCGAAGCCGAGCTGCTGAGGCGGTGCTATGTGCACGCGCTCGATCTTGCCGAGCGGCACGGCGTCTCGGCGATCGCATTCCCCGCCATCTCGACCGGTGCTTTCGGCTATCCGATGCAGGCTGCGGCGCGCATAGCTATCCGCGTGCTGACCGGGCGAGCCCGGGGTCTGTCCAGCGTTCGGCACATTCGAATGGTTCTCGCCGATGAGCATGCGTTCGAGGTCCACGCCCGGTTTCTCGAGAATCTAAATGCGACCACTCAATGAGATCGTGACGTTTACGGCGTGACCGGACCTCTCATCTTCTTCAGAGGCGGCGCGTCCTACCGCAGCAGATCGACAGACCGTCCTCGTAAGGCGGTATGCGGGCGTCTATCACGCGGTCTCGCCGACACGTAAGCGATGTGCTTGCACTGTATGCGATGAGAGGCGTTTGATGCTATGTGACAGGCACTTTCGGCCGTACGACCACGGCGTGACGGGCGCCGTCATCCACGAGCGGAATCCCGGGCCCGTCGAGGAGAACTCCGTCGAGGCGGGTTTGGGCC
>CAZXHQ010000376.1:0-4318 GCA_964640145.1 uncultured Rhodothermales bacterium
GTCCGCGCGACATGGGGCGATCGTTTTCCGGGCGCGCACGGATTGACGCTGGTCGAAGAGAACGGTGAGGAGCGTCTCTGGCTGACCGACCAGACCACGGGCGCGGTCGTCCAGAGCACGCTGGAGGGCCGCTACGTCGGCGAGCTCGAGCGTGCGCCGCACGCCGCATACGAGGACGCGGCCTACGCCCCGACCTGGGTGGCGGTCAACGAGAGACGGTTCGGCGGAAACGGGGACGTTTGGGTCGCGGACGGCTATGGAGCCGGCCTCGTTCACCGATATGACCGGACGGGACGCTACCTGTCGACGCTGACCGGGGAAGAAGGAGCCGGCCGGTTCGATTGTCCGCACGGCTTGTACGTTCGGCACGCCGGCGGACGTCACGAGCTCTTCGTGGCCGACCGGGGAAACCGGCGATTCCAGATCTTCGACGATCAGGGACGCTTCACCGGATCGATCGGCGAGGACGTCCTGCATCTGCCCTGCGGCTGCTTCGAGCTGGGGGCCGACCTGGTGGTACCCGAGCTCAACGCACGCCTGACGGTGCTCGACCGGACGGGGGCGCTGAAAGGCTATCTGGGGCGAAACGAGGCCGTGTGCGAACGAGAAGATTGGCCCAACGTCCCCGACAGCGAGCTGCGGCCGGGCGCCTTCAACAGTCCGCATGCCGCAGCGCCCGACGAAGACGGCAACGTCTACGTCGTAGAATGGATCATCGGGGGCCGTATTACGAAGCTGGCGGCAGTCTGAGCAGGACCCTCCCGATTCTGTTCTTGGGATCATTACGGATGAAACTACGAGACGAGCTATGGCGACCCGGACCCTACTGAACATCACCGACGAGCGGAGGCGGAAGTACCGTGACGACGGATTTTTCATCCTCGAGAAGGCCGTTCCGGAAGAGGAGCTGGACATGCTGCGCACGCTGTGCGACGAACTGGTATCCGAGCAGGAGCGGGAGATGGACCACGAGGGCGTCGACCAGCTCAACCTGAGCAGGCGCAATAAGCGGTATTTTGTCTTTTTAGCCTATAAGGAGCACCCGGAGCTCGGTGGGTTTATCTTTTCGGATCTGATGGCCGAGATCTGCCGGGCTACCATCGGCGACGACGCCATGCTGTTCTGGGAGCAGTTCGTCGTCAAGGGCACGAGCGAGGAGGGCTCCTCGTTCTCGTGGCACCAGGATTCAGGCTATTGCGACGCGCCTCACGAGCCGTACGTGAACGCCTGGGTTCCGCTCGACGACGTCAGCGAAGAGAATGGAACCATCTATCTGCTCCCCTATTCCGCAGCGGGCACGACGAAGCGGATCGAACACAAGGTCGATCCCGACAGCGGCGATCGCGTCGGCTACTTCGGCGAGCATCCCGGCGTGCCCGTGGTGGCCCCCGCCGGATCGATCGCGGTGTTTTCCAGTACCTGTTTCCACCGATCGGGACCGAACCGTACCGACCAGATGCGCCGCGCCTATGCCGCGCAGTTCTCGCCGGAGCCCGTTCTCGAGCCTGACGGATCACTGAAGGGATTGGCTGAACAATTTCTGATTGATGGAGAACGCGTCCGATAAGTCCATGCAGGTCGTCCGCATTCACGGCTCCGGCGATCTACGTCTGGCCTCCGAGCCGGCGCCGAGACCGGGAACCGGCGAGGCCCTCCTGCGCGTCGCCGCCGTCGGTATTTGCGGATCGGATCTGCACTGGCTGGAAGATGGCGGGATCGGTCCGGAGCGCATAGACAGGCCGCTCGTGCTCGGACACGAATTTGCGGGCGTCGTCGAATCTGACGGGAAGGAGCACCTCGTGGCGGTCGACCCTGCTTTCCCATGCGGAGGCTGCGAGCGGTGCCGCGAGGGAGACCCGAATCTATGCGAACGCGTCCGCTTCTCCGGTCATCCGGGTGACGACGGAGCGCTGCGTGAGTATATGCCGTGGCCCGAGCAGTGCCTGTTCCGGCTGCCGGAAGGGCTGACCGCAGCAGACGGCGCACTGCTCGAGCCGGTCGGCGTGGCCATCCACGCCGTCGACCTCGGGAAAGTACTGGCCGGCGCGCGCGTCGGCATCTTCGGTTCGGGACCCATCGGTCTCCTTACCATGCAGGTCGCGCGGGCGGCCGGAGCTACGACGATCGTGGCGACGGATCTGCTGGATCATCGTCTGGAGGCGGCCAGGCGCTTTGGGGCGGACGTAGCCGTACGGGCCCGGGATGGGGACGAATGGGCGGATGTGGTGGAGGCCGTGCCGGGAGGCGTAGACGTGGCCTTCGAAGCGGCAGGAACACAGGAGGCCGTCGACGCTTCGGTCGAATCGACGCGGCCCGGGGGCCGGGTCGTGCTGATCGGCATACCGTCGGGCGACCGGACGACCTTTCGGGCGTCGACGGTTCGCCGCAAGGGCCTTACCGTCAAGTGGGCGCGCCGCATGAAGCACGTGTATCCCCGCGCCGTCGACCTCGTCCGCACCGGGCGCGTGGACGTGCGGAGCCTCGTCACGCATACGTATCCCCTCGCCAAGTACCAGGAGGCGTTCGACGTCGCTCGCCGCCGGGAGGGTCTGAAGGTCGTTATCGAGCCGTAAGGGCGGGGCGCTCCACCACGCACACTTCTCCTGATCCCACCATCCATGGCTGTCACGTTAAACGACATCGCCGAGCTCGCCCGCGTCTCGGTGTCCACGGTTTCGCGCGTCCTTAACGACAAGGCCGAAAAGTATCGCATCGGCGCGGAGACGCAGGCACGCATCCTGGAGGCGGCGAAGGAGCTGAACTACCGCCCCAACCAGATAGCGCGCGGTCTGCGGCTGAAAAAGACCAATACCGTCGGGGTCATTGCTCCGGACGTCTCCAATCCCTTTTTCGCCTACATCATCAAGCGGATCCAAAACATGGCCCACCATGCGGGCTACTCGGTGGTCGTCTGCAATACGGACGAGAACCTGGAGCAGGAGGTGGAGCACGTCAACGTGATGTACCGCAACCGCGTCGACGGATTGATTGCGATGCCGGTGGGTCAGGAGTACGGTCATTACGCCGAATGGTTTGAGCGGGGGCGTCCTCTGGTGCTGCTGGATCGCTGCTTCGAGACGATCGATGCCAGCAGCGTGGTGGTCGACAACTACGCCGGCTCATCGGAGGCGGTCGAGCACCTGATACGGCACGGCCATCGCCGCATCGCCATCATACAGGGCCTGCCCGGCACGTACACGAACAATGAGCGCCTGCGCGGATACCGCGACGCCCTCGACAGGCATGACATTCCCTTCGACGAGTCCCTGGTCGTCGGGGGCGACTTCCGGGAGGAGAACGGATACATGGAGACGAAGCTGCTGCTGACGTCATCCGAACCGCCGACGGCAATATTTGCCACCAGCGATCTGATTACGCTCGGCGCGTTGAAGGCCCTCGACGAAGAGGGGCTGGAGATTCCGTCGGACATCTCCCTGATCATGTTCGACGACTTCGATTTCGCCCCGTACCTCAAGTGCCCGATATCGGCGGTCCGTCAGCCCAGAGAGATGATGGGCGAGATGGCCGTAAAGCTGCTGGTGGAGGAACTGACCGGCGAGCGCCGGGCGGCCAAGCGCGTGGTCCTGAAGACGCAGCTCATCGTGCGTGAGTCCGTGGCGGCGCCGCGGTCGGACGTTGAGCACGCGGTTTCGTAGGCGTACCCTCCAACAGGGTCATGGAAGTGCCCTGCCCGATATTGCACAAACGTTTGCATAATTGCGCCGCGCTTTGTTGATTTGCAATCACTGCATGTGTTAACCTTTCGTCAAGGGATGGCGGGCCCGGCGTACTCCCCCAGGTAAGGTGCTTGCAGGCGGAGGACGGACCGAGAGAGCCCGTTCTCGACAGGCTATAGTGGTAAACGTTACTCAAGCGGCGACGAGCAATGCATGGGAGCCACGTCGTCCTGGCCGGGGGCGCGGTGCGAACTCGGGTTGTTGGGCTCCGCGGCGACGATCGCGGCGTACTTTCGAGTTCATCGAATTGCGTAGTACCCCTGTTGTGTTATTCCGCTGCACTCCATGAGGCGCCTACCGGCTCGTCTCTCGGCTTGTCGCGTACTCTGAGCGGCCGACGTTACGGGCGTCGTCGCCCTCGAATCTCTGTCGCTCTTACGGGTGCTCAAAACGGATCCTCTAACGGTTGGTGCACAAACGTATGCGCGAGGCTGGACGCTCATCGCGGAGGACCCTGGTGACGGGACTGGTGGTGCTGATGGCATCAATCGGATGTGATGTTGCGGACCCCGCCCAGGCCCCGTATGAGGGCGACAGACCCCTGATTATTCAACGCCTCACGCAGAGCTTTTCGCCCGACG
>CAZXHQ010000377.1:0-4316 GCA_964640145.1 uncultured Rhodothermales bacterium
TCGCCATCGTCGGATCGGGAGCCGGTGGCGGCATGGCGGCCTACGTCCTGTCGCAGGCCGGCGCCGACGTGGTCATGCTGGAAGCCGGCCCTATGTGGGACGCCGCGGCCGACGGCGACATGTTCACCTGGAACTACACGTCGCCGACCCGTGGGGCGAGCTCGGTCGAGAAGCCCTTCGGAGAGTTCAACGCGTGCATCGGCGGCTGGCAGATCGACGGCGAGCCGTACACACACGCGCCCGGCACGGAATGGGACTGGTTCCGGGCGCGCATGCTGGGCGGCCGGACGAATCACTGGGGCCGCATCTCTCTGCGGTTCGGCCCGGACGATTTCCGCGGCTACAGCATTGACGGCCTCGGCGATGACTGGCCCATCTCCTACGACGACGTGGCGCCGTATTACGACAAGGTGGATCGCCTCGTCGGCATCTTCGGCAATCAAGACGGCTTCTACAATGAGCCGGACGGCGTCTTCATGCCCCCTCCGGCCCCGCGCCTCAACGAGCTTCTCGTGATGGAGGGTGCCCGGAAGATCGGCATTCCGGTGCTCGCCAATCGGCTGTCTATCATCACACAGCCCCTCAACGGCCGGGCGGCCTGCCACTACTGCGCCCAGTGCGGACGTGGATGCTCCACGGCTTCCAATTTCTCCTCGCCGTCCGTCCTGCTGCCGCCGGCGCGGGAGACCGGCAACCTGACGATCATTCCGAACGCGATGGTGCGCGAGGTGACGACCGACCAGGAGGGACTGGCGACGGGCGTCTCGTACGTCAACAAGGACGATCTGCAAGAGTTTCAGGTGCGCGCCCGCACGGTCGTGCTCGCGGCGAGCGCCTGCGAGACGGCCCGCCTCCTTCTCAATTCGAAATCGCCCCGCCATCCCAACGGCCTCGCGAACTCCAGCGGCGTCGTCGGACGGTATCTGATGGATTCTACGGGGGCGGACGTCATCGGCCTCTTTCCTCAGCTTATGGGCCGGCCGGCCTACAACGAAGACGGGACCGGCGGATCACACATCTACATCCCCTGGTTCGGGTACGACCAGGACCTCGACTTCGCCCGCGGCTACCACCTCGAGGTATGGGGCGGGCGCCGCCAGCCCAGCTACGGCTTCGGGGGCGGCATCCATCAGGTTAACGATCTTTTCGAGGATCGGCCGCGCGGGGGCGGAGGCTACGGGCTGCAGCTCAAGCAGGACTACCGCGACCTGTACGGGGCGATCGGCGGCTTCGCTGCACGCGGCGAGATGATCGCCCGGTACGACAATTATTGCGAGATCGATCCCGACGTGGTCGATCGGTACGGCATCCCCGCCCTCCGCTTCAACGTGACGTGGAGTGAGCAGGAGTACGACCAGATCAAGCACGCCCAGGAGACGGCTCGGGACCTCGTGCAGGCCATGGGCGGGGAGGTCCTTTCTCCGATGCCGTCGAGAGAAGAGGGGTACGGAATCCTTACGCCCGGGCGCATCATCCACGAGGTGGGTACGGTTCGAATGGGGGAGGACCCTTCGAAGGCGCCGCTGAACGCGTACTGCCAGGCCCACGACGCGAAGAACGTGTTCGTGGCCGATGCGGCGCCGTTCGTGTCGCAGGCGCACAAGAATACCACCTGGACCATACTGGCAATGTCGTGGCGTACGTCGGAGCACATCGTGAACCTGCGCAACGAAGGCAAGATTTAATCGAACACGGCAGAACCCATGGATCGTCGCGAATCACTTAAGCTGCTGGCACTGACGCCTTTCGTATTCACTTGGAGCCGCCTCGACGCCGAACTCGCGAGCCGGAAGGCGACCGCCGCGAGAGCGGCCCGTCGTTTTCAGGCGCAGTTTTTCACGGACCACGAATACGAGACCGTCCGCATCCTGGTGGACATGATCATTCCGGCCGACGACCGGTCCGGCAGCGCCACGGACGTCGGCGTTCCGGAGTTCATGGATTACATCATGATCGACCGGCCGTCGATGCAGACGCCGATGCGAGGCGGGCTGGCCTGGCTGGACACGTACAGCGAGGAAACGGTTGAGGCGGATTTCGCCGACCTGTCGGACGAGCAGCGCCGCGCGGTGCTCGACGCGATCGCGTATCCCGACGACGCAGATCCCGAGCTTTCTCACGGTGTCGCGTTCTTCAACAGTTTCCGGGATCTGACCGCCTCGGGTTTCTGGACGACGATGGAGGGGATGGACGACCTCGGTTACATGGGAAATACGTTCGTCCAGGAGTGGACCGGTGCGCCGGACGAGGAGATCGAGCGTCTCGGGCTGTCGGAGGCGCCCTGGGATACGATCTGAGTCCGCTCGAGGAGGCCTTCCGTCAGCGTGCCGGTCCGATCACTTCTTCGAAGCCGACACGCCGCCGGATGCTCTCGAGATCCGCGCGCTTCGAGGCGTGCTGGAGCAAGATTTCTGCGATGCGGTCTTGCCGATCGGACGAGAGCGTGACGTCGGGATCATTCGTGTCCTCTCAGAGCGTCTCGGGTTCGTGCAGCAGGAGGGTGCTCCGCGTGTCCGTCTGCGAGAAATATTCGATCTTCATGGTCCGGCGTCGGCGTGAATGTCCGATCCGGAAACGCATTCAGCACGGTGGATCCGTCCTGGTTGCCGTACCGATTTTTTTGAAACTGAATCACGAACGCTATGAACCGACGAAAATTCGTCTCCTCGCTCGCCGCCGCCGGCATCGCCTCGTCCGCCACGCGCGGGGCGGCGGCTGACCTGTCCACACGGCCCGATTTTACGCTCGACTATGCACCTCACTTCGGCATGTTCAACCAGCACGCCGGTGACGATCTTCTGGACCAGCTCCGGTTCATGGCGGACCGGGGCTTCCGCTCGCTCGAAGACAACGGCATGAAAGGCCGTCCGGTCGACGTTCAGGAACGGATTGCGTCGGAGATGGAACGTCTGGGCATGCGGATGGGCGTCTTCGTCGCGCATCAGATCTACTGGGAGGAACCCAATCTGGCCAGCGGCGACCCGGAACGCCGCGCCGAGTTCCTCGACGACATCCGCTCGTCCGTCGACGTCGCCAAACGAGTGAATGCGACGTGGATGACGGTCGTGCCGGGTACGGTCTCGCAGCGCCTGGAGATGGAGTACCAGACCGTTAATGTCGTCGAGTCGCTGAAGCGCGCGGCCGAGATCCTCGAGCCGCACGGACTCGTCATGGTGCTCGAGCCGCTGAACTGGTGGACGAACCACCCCGGCATGTTTCTGAGCCGCACTCCGCAGGCCTACATGATCTGCCGGCACGTCGACAGCCCTTCCTGCAAGATCCTCTACGACATCTATCACCAGCAGATCACGGAGGGCAATCTCATTCCGAACATCGACAGAAGCTGGGATGAGATCGCCTACATTCAGATCGGTGATAATCCGGGTCGCAACGAACCCACCACCGGGGAGATCAACTATGCAAACGTGTTCGCGCACGTCCACGAGAAGGGCTACGACGGCATTCTCGGCATGGAGCACGGCAACTCCAGATCCGGCACGGAAGGAGAGCAGGCCGTGATCGATGCGTACGTTTCCGTAGATCCGTAAGCACCATCCCATGACGACGCATTTCTTTCGAACACACCTTCTCGTCCTGCTCGCCGCCGCGCTATCGTTGACGGCGTGCTCTGCGATGCCGGAACGGAACGAGTACGACGTAGTCGTCTATGGCGGTACGTCAGCAGGCGTGGCGGCTGCCTTGCAGGCCTCCCGTATGGGTAAATCAGTAGCGATCGTCGGCCCGGACGTCCATATCGGCGGGCTCACCTCGAGCGGACTCGGATGGACGGACTCCGGGCGCAAGGAGGCCATCGGCGGGATCTCGCGCGAGTTCTACCGGCGCGTGAAGGCGCACTACGACCGGCCGGAAGCCTGGACCTATCAGCATCCGGAGGACCTCGACCTCTACCGGCCTGAAGACGATGCGATCTGGGTCTTCGAACCGCACGTCGCCGAGCAGACCTACGAAGCGATGATCGCGGAGGAGGCGATCCCGGTATATCGGGACCGGTGGCTCGACCGGGAAGACGGCGTCTCCATGTCCGATGGCCGCATCGACGCCATCACCGTGCTCAGCGGCGAGACCTACAGGGGCCGGATGTTCATCGACGCGACCTACGAGGGGGACCTGATGGCCGCTGCCGACGTGGCATACACCGTCGGTCGCGAAGGAAACGACGTCTACGGCGAGACGCTCAACGGCGTGCAGAAAGCGCGAGCCGTGAGCCACCAGTTCGAGCTGCCGGTGAGCCCGTACGTGGTGCCGGGTGATTCGTCGAGCGGTCTGCTGCCCCGCATCCACGGCGGCGACCCGGG
>CAZXHQ010000378.1:0-4290 GCA_964640145.1 uncultured Rhodothermales bacterium
GAGGAAACCGGGGTGGACCGGGACTGGGCGGATCAGCTCTACGAAACGCTCTCAGCCCCGCCGAAGCCGGGAACACCTTCTCGGAAGTCGGCGCCGACCGCTCCGTCGGCACGTCCAAAACAACCCCCAGCGAGCTCCAGGCAGGACGATGATCCCCTCGATCGCCTTCTCAGCATGGTGGACGTCGACGCGGGGGAGGAGGCACCCTCAGAGGACGTCGGCGCGGCGGAGGAGCCGGAAGGCATGTCCGGCCTCAAGGACGCCTTGATGCGAGCCGTCACCGGAGAGACCGGCGCAGGGCCGTCGCTGGAGAAGTCGGCGGCCGAAACGCTGCTGGCCGACCTCGACGAGGTCCTGAGCGATCAGGTGAACGCGATCCTGAACCATCCGTCCATGCGCAAACTGGAGGCGGCCTGGCGCGGACTCAAATTCCTCGTCGACCGCATCAATTTTCGCGAGAACATTCAGCTCGACGTCCTGCCGGCCGCTAAGACCGATCTCAGCGAAGCCCTCTACCATCAGGTACTGCTGCCGGAGCACGGCGACACGGATCGAGTACCGCTTTCGGCGATCGTGCTGGACGCGGCCTTCGACCGGGACGGCGCGGACGTGGAGCTGCTCGAAGACCTTGCCGGAACGGCCGCCAGCCTGCAGGTGCCGCTGCTGGCCTCTGTAGCCCCCTCGTTTTTCGGAGTGGCGAAGGTGGAAGGATTGGCGCGCCTGCCGGCCCTGAGACAGCATCTGGAAGGTCCGGAATACATCGCGTGGAATAAGCTTCGCGGCCACGAACACTCGAGCCAGCTCGTCCTGGTGTTGCCGTCGTTCCTGCTGCGCTATCCCTACGGCCCGGACCGGCCCGTCGAGGCCTTCGACCTCAAAGAGGCCGGTCATCTCTGGGCCGGCGGAGCGCTGGCCGTGGCCGTCGCCATGGCCGCGAGTTTCGCCGAAACAGGTTGGCCGACGCGCCTCAACGGCCCGGCGCAGGCCGCGGTGGAGGACCTTCCGATCTGGAAAAGCAGCGCGGGCGCGATCCCGCTGGCGGCCTTGCTTTCCGAGCAAAAGCAGGATGAGCTGCGGGATGCCGGTTTTACGGTGCTCGGCTGCCGGCCCAATCACGATGCTGCATATATTGCGGAGGCGGCGACCGTCCACCGTCCGGATCGATATGAGGACCCGGCGGCGACGGCGGAGGCGCGTGCCCACGATACGCTCGCCTGCCGGCTCTTCGTAGCAAGGGCCGCGCATTTTCTCCTTATGCTTCAGGAGGAGGTTGCGGACGGCGGGTCTCTGGCGGAGGTGCAGGCTGACGTGGCCGAGAGGCTGCAGTCGTTCCTTGCAACGTCGGGGCATGCCGTGCCCGATGAGTCCGTGTACGTCGAACACGTGGCCGAGGCATCGACGGCGGAGTATGAAATGCTTGCGGTTCGCCTCCGCCCGCCGCCTGCGGTACTGAGTCCGCCCGTCAGCCTCGTGCTGGGTCTTCAGGTGCCCAGAGGCGGATAGCGGCGGCCATCCTCGTATCATACCATCTCGAAACGACGCCGGACACGGCGCGTCGTAAAGCATGGCGGGCATCAGCGCACTTCCCGCAAGAATCGATCTGTCCCCATGAAACTTTGGGCTGGAAAGCGGGCAAAAGACACGGAGCAGCCGAAGATTCGGGTGCACCTGGAGGAGGGCCCCGGCGCGCCGGCTGACTGGAGCTTTACCGAACCGTTCCGCATCGGCCGCGAGATGGACTGCGAGGTGCGCATCGAGGCCGGACAGGTGAGCCGCATTCACGCGGAGGTGACGCTGGACGGCGGAACCTGGTGGATCCGCGATCTTGGCAGCACGAACGGCGTGTACGTCGACGGCGAGAAAACTGCGCGCGCACCGCTGAGAGGCGAAACCATCCTGCGCCTCGGTCGAGACGGTCCGTCGGTGCGCATTTCGCTGGAACAGCGCAGCGACGCGCCGTCCGCCGAAGCGACTTCTCGGGCACGATCGGTCCAGGAGCGAACGCCGGCGACGTACGAGCAATCGGATGCCGAAGAGAGGCCGGACGATACCGATTTAGTGCCTGCTGCCCGCCCCGTCATGCCGGGACCTGGTGGATCGAGCCGGCGCCTCGAACCGTCGCTCGAGGCGTACATTCAGAAATACTTCGATTCCGACGAAGACGCGGCGGGCGACCACACCCGAATGATCCGGCGTGCCTACGCCGAGGTGCACAAACAGCACGAGCGGAAGTACGTCCGGATCTTTGCGGTGTTGGGAGCGCTCCTCGCGATCGTAGGGGGGTACGCGATTATCCAGGAGCTTCGCATCGATCGGTTCGAGCGGCTCGCCGCCGAAGCGTTTTACAGCATGAAGGCAACCGACGCTCAGCTCGCCAAGCTGACGATCGCCGTCGAAGAAACGAATGATACCTCGCTGTCCGAGTACCTTGACGGTCTCGAGCAAAGCAGCCGAGAAAGCCGGGCCACCTACGAGGTCTATGTCGAAGAGCTGGGGGTTCGCAGGAAGCTGACCCCGGAGGAGCAGGTCATTTATCGAATGGCGAACATCTTCAACGAGAGCGAGACCGAAATTCCCGCCGACTTTATCCGAGAAGTCCGCGAGGGCATTCAGTTTTGGCAGACGCAGGGAAGAGTCGATCTCAGCCGCGCCGTTGAACGGGCAAATCAGGAAGGGTATACGGAGCACATCGTCCGCACGATGCAGCAGTACGGCCTTCCGCCGCAGTTTTTCTACCTGGCCCTTCAAGAGAGTAAGTTCGACGTAGAAGCCGTGGGCACACCGACCCGTTTCGGTTATGCAAAAGGGATGTGGCAGTTCATTCCGGAGACCGCCGAACGGTATGGTTTACATATAGGAGGCCTGGCGGAGTATGGGCAGTTCGACGCACAGGACGAACGGCATGATTTCGAACGCTCGACCGAGGCGGCCGCGCGCTATCTGCGCGATATTTACGGCAAGCTCGCGCAGGCCTCCGCCCTGCTGGCCATGGCCTCGTACAACTGGGGTGAGGGCCGCGTCGTCCCCAAGCTGGAAGAGCTGCTCGAAGATATTCCCGACGATCCCCGCGCCCGCAGCTACTGGCGCTTCTATGAGGAGTACAGCAGCCGCATGCCGGATGAAACCAAAGACTATGTGAGAAAGATTTTCGCAGCAGCCGTGATCGGCGAGGATCCCCGCCTGTTCGGTTTTGACTTTGACAATCCGCTTGCTAATTACATAGAAGGCGGGAGCTCTGCGCGGCCGTAGGCGACGGTCATCGCAGCGAGCACGACGGGTATCGCGCTCGGATCGTGCGGTCGAGTTCCGTACCCATGAAAACAACGCGCACGCCTATGTCCTGGTGGCGACCGAAATCAAGCAAAACAATCGCCTACGGGTTCTGCTCCGACATAGGCCGGGTCCGCGCGGAAAATGAAGACGCCTACGGCTGCTTTCCCGGAGATGCTGCGGCCAAGACGGACGAGCACCTGTTTATCGTGGCCGACGGCATGGGGGGCCATGCTCGGGGGCAGCAAGCAAGTCGAGCCGCGGTGCAGGTGACCTCACAGACTTATTTTTCGACCGGAGGTGGATCGGTGAGCGAGCGCCTGCGACGCGCTTTCGAGGCGGCGAACCGCAGCATTTATCAGCTCGCCTTCCAGGACGGACAGTCGGACGAGATGGGCACGACGTGCACCGCCCTGGCCCTGACGGACGGGCAGATCCACCTGGCTCACGTCGGCGATAGCCGGGCGTTCCGGATCAGCCGTCGCGGCATAGAGCAGCTGACCCGCGACCATACAATCGTCGAAGAAAGGCGCCGCGAAGGGATCTTGACGGATGATGAAGCACGTGCGCATCCGAATCGAAACGTTCTGCGGCGCGCTATCGGAATTAATCCTACACTGGAGGTGGACGTCTCTCCGGCAGGATCGCTGCAGCCCGGCGACTTCTACGTCCTCTGTACCGACGGTCTGGCGGACGTCGCCGACGTCGAGATGCAGCAAATCGTCCTCGCCCTCCCGCCCCAGCGAGCATGCGACAAACTCGTCGAAATGGCGAACGAGCGCGGCGGTTTTGACAACGTTACCGTGATCGTGATCCGCATCGATTGAGCCGCAGGTCGGGATGCGGATCAAAACCTGTTGAACAGCTACGTGATCGCGGCGGGCCTCTCATCGGTGGCGCGAACACGAGGTGCCGGAGCACGATAAATCATGCAAAACGGTGAACATCTAATCGGCCGAGTGGTGGACGTCTACCGCATCCAGAAGATACTGGGGCGCGGGGGGATGGGCATCGTCTACC
>CAZXHQ010000379.1:0-4282 GCA_964640145.1 uncultured Rhodothermales bacterium
CTCGCCGTCGGGACGAGGCGGGCCCGGATGCGTCTTCGGATCGCCACGCCGCACGGATGCGATGAATTATAACGATCTTGTGAAGACAAGCATCAATATCTGAATGGGATGCCGAACATTCAACGCGCCTTGACGGGCGGACGCCCGGAGGGTCCTGCTCGATGCCCTCGGCCGGCCAGCGCGGCGAGTGCCGGGGAACTGTCAGCGGTTCTCCAGGGCCCGCAGCACGGCGCGGATCAGGCGTTCCACGTCCGCCCGGACCCGCCTGCCGACCGCCAGGACGTCTGCGTGCGAGAGAGCGCCTTCGGAGAGGCCCGCGGCCGGATTGGTGATCGTCGAGATGCCCAGCACGTCCATGCCCAGCACGGCCGCCTGCAGTGCTTCCGGAACCGTGCTCATACCGACGGCATCGGCACCCAGGCGCCGGAAGGCCGTGATCTCGGCCTTCGTTTCGTAACTCGGGCCTCTCGTCCACAGGTAGGTGCCGCAGCGCGTCGCGACTCCCTCGCGAAGGGCGGCGCGCTCGGCCTGGTGCAACCAGCCGGGGGTGTACGCACTCCTTCGGCGGCGCGCTCGGGCCGGGCGGCCGTCCCGCCGATGCTGCAGGTGGGCGCCCGCGAAGTTGATGTGGTCGGCGATGAACATCAGGGTGCCGGGCGAGAACGACGGGTTGATGCCGCCGGCGGCGTTGGTGAGCAGCAGCCGCCGCGCGCCCAGCGCGTACACGAGCCGGGTCGGGAAGGTGATGCGGGTCGGGGAGTAGCCCTCGTAGAGATGGGCGCGGCCCTGCAGGATGACCACGGCCATCCCTTCCAGGCGGCCGAAGAGGAGGCGCCCGTGATGCCCCGGCACGGTCGACGGAGGATACCCCGCCACCTCGTTCGTCGGTACGACGACTGCATCGTCCACCGACTCGGCCAGGTCACCGAGACCGGACCCCAGCACGAGCGCCACCTGCGGAACGGTCTCCACGCGGTCGCGAAGAGCCTCTGCCGCCTCCCGGGCCGTCGCGTCGTATGCCATTCGGGATCTACCTACGCCGACTTGAGAATGCGGTAGTTGTCCAGGCTCCACAGCAGCTGCTCCACCGTCACGCGCACGATCGTCATCAGCGGAATCGCTACGAGCATCCCCACGATGCCTCCGATCTGCGCCCCGATCAGGACGGCGAAGAGGATGAGCAGGGGGTGCGCCCTCGCCGCGCGGGAAAAGATGTAGGGTTGGAAGATCACGTTGTCGGCGGCCTGCGTCAGCAGCATGGCTATGATCACGCCCGGCACCAGACTGAAGTCTCCCGTCTGAACGATGCCGATCAGCGTACCGGCGAGAAAGCCCATAAGCGGTCCAAAGTAGGGAATCGTGTTGGCCAGGCCCGTGAAGACTCCCACCGCGACGGCATACTCAAGTCCGACGATGTAGAGCAGAATGGAGGCGACCACGGCGATCGCCAGGATTTGAAACATGAGGGCTCGGAAGTAGCGGCCTATGATGGTTTCGATCTTGGCGATCAGAGACAGCGTCGGCTCGAAGTACCTGTTCGGGACCAGGCGCAGCAGACCGCGGCGGATCTGTGAGCCGTCCTTCAGAAAGAAGAAGGCTACGAAAGGAATGACGATGACGGCGTAGAACAGGTTCGTAAACACGCCGACGATAGAGCCGGCCACGGCATCGACCTGCTCGTCACTGAAAATTCTGCTGAGCCCCTCGGCGATGGCATTCACGATGGCGCCCCGTTCTACGGGCACCACGCTCCGGACGCGCCGCTCGATCGCCACCGCCACGTTTGAGAAGGTGATCTCGCGTGCCGCGATCCCGAGGGCGGCGACGTACCGCTCGTCGGTCTCGTCGGCGACGGCCGGCAGACCGTCCTCGCTGCGGGCGGGCGGGCGCAAAACGATCGACCGGGTCACGCGTTCGCCGCCCCTGATTTCGACGGTAACTCCCAGGGTGTCTCCCTGCCGTTTCGTGTGCAGGATCGACTGCAGCTGACTGAAGCCCTCCCAGGGTTGTCCCTGAATCTCGATGATCGCGTCGCCGGCGGCCAGCCCGACCTGGTCCGCGGGACCATCGGGGTCGACCGCCGTGATCTGGGCGGCCGTCTGGAAGCTGATCTGCTGTGAAATCTCTCGAATCTGGTTGCCGGCGAACGGCGCAAGCTGGGTGATAAGCAGAACCAGGCCGCCGAAGACGAGAATGAAGGTGGCAAGAATCGAGGGAATAGGGCCGATGCCCAGACCTTGCAGCCGGTCGACGATCGGGCTCATCAGGTAGGCCAGAACGATGCCGATCAGGAGAAAAAACACGAGCGAGGCAAAATACCAGATGAGCCACGCGCTGACCACCACGACGCCGGTGCCGAGGAAAAATCGTATCACGCGGTCGAGCGTGAACCGGGAGGACGGCGGCGGTGACGAGTAGGACGGCGGCCGCGCGGGCCTGCGCTCGCCGTTCGCTGCATCGTGATCGGAGGGTTGCGGCAGTTGCGTCATCTCGTCGCGGCGCCTGGTCGTCCGCCGTTCGCAAAATACGCCATCATGTATACGGCACCGGCCGTACCGTCCATCGTCGGCTCATTCGTCGAATAGTCGCCGACGTCGTCATGGTAAACGACGAATGGATTTTGAAGATGCGCAAACTCGTCGGGCTCGGTGAGCTGCAGCCCGCGAAGGCTTCGGTAGATCGTGGCGTAGACCGGCCCGTCTACCAGACCGCCGGGGACCATGCGGCCCGTGAGGGCCCACACGCTGGTGTGCACGTCGTCGGGGACCTCGCCGTCGGCAGGAATCCCGGTGAACATGCTCGTTCCCCACGGATTCCTCCCCAAGAGCCAGTCGCGCTGGGCGATCATGAAGGCGTGGTAGCTGGTGTCGCCGGTCATCTCCTCGTACAGTAAGATCTGGGAGATCAGGGCGGCGGCCAGATTGTTCGAGCACCAGATAAACGGCACGCCGATGCCGAAGGGATTCGTCCGGCCCCTCCGCACGGCGGCGTCGATGACGGTCCGGTAATACCCGGCCAGCTCCTGCTGGAATTCGGAATCGACGTGCGGATACAGCGCGAAATGACCGATGTTCACGAACGGATAAAGCCGGTAGTGTTCCGTGCTGTCCGGCACGAGCGCCGACGTCGCACCGGCCATTCTGGCGTAGCGCCGTGCCTCGTGCAGATACGTCGAATCGCCCGTCGCCGCGAACAACTCGGCGGCGCCCCATTCCATGTCGTCGGCCCACGTATCCTCATTGTACCGATACGGAGCCCCGAAGGAGTTGCCCTGCTGGTACCCTTCCGCCGCGGCGCCCATCCTGAAGGCGTCGAGCGCCGCGCGGAGCGAGCGGTCCGCATACGCGGCATCTCCCCTGGCGCTGTAGGCCCGGTGGGCGAGGGCCATCGCGGCCGCGAATCGACCGGCCAGGTTGGCGACGCCGGTCGATCGGCTCTTGTAGGCGCCTAGCCCCTGGGGCTCGCCGTCGGCGAAGTAGACGACGCGGTAGCTGTTTGGTCCCCATCCGTAGTCCGAACTGTCCCTGTTCGGCCACTTCCAGCCGATGTGATCGCGGTCGTCGGCCACCTGATGGTAGAGGTGCCCGTCCTGCGGATGCATCCTGTGCATCCAGTCCAGGCCCCACCGCGCCTCGTCGAGCACGTCCGGTACCTCGTTGCGCCGTGAACGGCCCATCGCGTCGACCGCGTCTCCGAACACGTCGGGGATCTGCTCGTAGGCGAGCAGCATATGGGCCGTCGCGTAGCTCGCGGTGATCATGTACTTGAGCTGATCGCCCGCGTCGTGCCAGCCGCCGTGGACGTCGACGAAGGATCCTTCCGGCAGCGGGCCGTAGGCCGTACGGCCGTCCTTACGGTGGCACGCCATGTCCAGAAACGGGTTGTATCCGCATCGCTGCTGGCGCATGAATTCGAGCAGCTTCTCGTGCGCGCCCGCGTACACGTCGGCGCCGACATGTATCGGAGCGGAACGTGCCCCGACCGAGGGGAGGGTCAGCACGTAGGTTCCAGGCGCTCGCCACGCGCTGAAGTCCGCCTCGTAATAGTGCGGGAAACGCCCCCACCCCGGCGCCTGGCTGGACGTCAATTCGAACGAACCGACCGTCTCTCCCTCCGCCGATTCCAGCACCGCCGGGCCGCGCACCGGCTCGTCGGAGAAAACGACGGCCACCTTCGGATCGTCGGGAAGGTAGCCTACCAGATTGACGCGCACGTAGACCGAGTCGGACGACGGCCCGGAAACCGACGAGCGGGGCAACCCGCACGCGGAAAGGAAGAACGC
>CAZXHQ010000380.1:0-1963 GCA_964640145.1 uncultured Rhodothermales bacterium
GATCGCGGCGATGATATGATGGGAAACTGGGTCTACGACTATGCGGGGCTTCTTCGCGCCCGACGTTGGCGCATGCTCTATGGAGACCTTCAGAGGCATAGCCGTCTGACCGGCAAGCCGCTTCATCGTATAATCCGGCGCTACTTGCTGCGGCCACTGGCGGCCTCTCTCGGCCTTCGACGCCGCGCATCGGCAGAGCCGGTCTTCCCACCGTGGATTCGTCATGATTTTGCGAAGCGAGTCGGCCTGAGCGATATCCTGCAGCGCCGCACGACGAATATCGACATCGACGACGAGGCTCGGCGCGTACGCTACGAGATGATCTTCTCACATGCGGGCATCCGGTGGGTCATGGATGCAGAACGGGTAGCGGCGCGCTTCGGATTGTGTTTTGCAGATCCCTGGAGCGACCTGCGCCTTGCGCGGTTTACGCTCGCCGTGCCCCAGTGGACCCTGCACCACGTTGGCGATTACAAACGCATGGCACGAGAGGCGATGCAGGGAATAATGCCGGAGCCGGTGCGGCAGTCGGCAGGTAAGATCGAGCCGGGGGCGCTGTTCGAAAAGGGCTTTCGTGATCACGCCCGGAACATTGTTCAGACGCTTATTACTAGTCCAAGCACCGAGGTGCGCGGGTGGGTGGACTCGAAAGCGCTCCAGGACGAGTACGCCGCGTATCTGCGCGGAGAGACGCCCCGACATGATTTCTGGTGGCCGCTCACCCTGGAGATGTGGCTGCGCCGATACTGGGCATAATGTTACGCCAAACTCCCCTTTTATTTGAATAGAGAATTGTATTCTTTATATGGGCGGCACGAGGCGCCACGCGTCTCGATAGAAGTCTACTTCCACTTTATTACAGGATGGTGTGCCATGGATCAGAAAATCTCCAGCAAAAAGCCCTACAAGACCCCGACCGTTCAAGTATGCGGCGACCTGGTCGACCTCACGCAGACGGGCCTGACCAACCCGGGCGGCGATGCAAAGGGAGGCAGCGTGCTTTCGGGCGGTGTCTAATTCGAATGCGGAGGCAGCCGTGACGCAGACGCTTTGACGCGCTTCGTTACGTGCGGCTTGTTGCTCATTACATGGAGAGCGAGGCGGAACCGGGCGACGGAAAGTGCCCTGGTCCGTCTCGCTCTCTTTGCAATGTATATGCAGTGTAGGTGGTCATGTACAGCGAAGTTAAGGACCCTACCGACGCTTCCCCACGCGCCCGGGCATTCGTTCTGACCACTACCCTGCAGGATAACACCCGCCAGTATCCGTTCGGGGAAGCAGCGACCCCCGAGGCGGCGCTGTTGATGCTGGCCCAGGCTCTTGGGTCCAGCCCGCTCTGGCGTACGATTCCCCACGCGGCGATGGTCGTGCGGCCTGCGCCGCGGCCAATGCTGGGCATCCTCGGCCATTTCGACGCGGAAGCCCAGGCCAGGGTCGAAACGCTGCACGGGCAGCTCGAAGGCGTGCTGAGCCGGCTGCGATACGTGGACTACGCGGCCGCCGAAGACGATTGCGAGCGGCTGGCACGGCAGCTCGTCGATCGGTTCGGCCGAAAGGAGCTCTCCAGTTTCTGCTATGCGCCCATGCCGCGAGGCGGGCTTATCGTGCTCGGCATGCTGTCTTACATGCTGGGACTGGACCATGAGCAGGTGGAGCCCCCGTATCGGCCGGATGTCCCTCTCGTGGTGGTGGACGATTGCGCGCTGACGGGCTTGCGGTTCGGCACCTTCCTGAAACGATGTGCGAGTCATCGAGTCGTATTCGCCGCACTCTATGCACATCGTGATCTGCGAGCAGCCATCGAGGCAAGCGAGCCGCGCGTGACGGCCTGCGTCAGTGGGCGCAACCTGCACGACCATGCGCCCGATCGCCTCGGCGAGCGGTATGTGGACTGGCGGGCGCGCTGGCAGGAGCGATCGGGAGGCCGATGCTACTGGATCGGCCTGCCCGACCACATCTGCTT
>CAZXHQ010000380.1:2063-4265 GCA_964640145.1 uncultured Rhodothermales bacterium
CGCCTGCAGGTGCAGCCTGACGGCCGCGGTCGCCTGAGGCCGGCCGCACACGTCCTGTTCGCCGATCTGGGCGGAGAAATTATCATCGCTGACACCGTTGGTGAAACCACCTTCAGCCTCGATGAACTGTCCGCCGAGCTGTGGCGTGCGGTCGTCGCCCACGGCAACCGAGCCGACGTCGTTCGAACGTTGCTGGCCGTTTACGATGTCGACGAGACCACGCTGACGGCCGATGTGGATTCATTTGCGGAAGATCTACTCACCAGAGGGCTCCTGGAGCATCATGATGCGAGCAATTCCAGAGGCTGAGCAGGACGCTGCGGCCGAGCGCAGTGCCTGGCCTGTCTATCAGATCTACGGCCTGACGCTGGCGAGCGACTTTGCCTTCAAGAACCGTCTCGTTCGGGCGAGCGGCACGCCCCAGCTGACCTTCACGTGCGTCTCGGAGCCTTCTTCGTTCGACGATCGAAGGCATGGCGAGCTCGTCTACGAGAGCCCGTACCGGGTGGACGGTGGAAAGAGCAACTATTCTCTCTATCGCGTAGCGCACGGCCACGTGCTGCGCTTCGCAGACGTCGCCGAGTTTTTCGTGACGTCCGACCGGATCGTCTGTCGTCTGTTGGATCCCGGCTGCCGCCACGTCGTCGAGATCCTGCTTCTGGGAAGCGTTCTTTCCTTCTGGCTCGAGCTGCGGGAGATTCCCGTGCTGCACGCAGCCGTCGTCGTCATCGGATCCGGCGCCGTGGCCTTCCTCGCCGACAACAAGGGAGGGAAGAGCTCCCTGGCAGCCTCCTTGATGCGAAGGGGCTGCGAGCTGTTGAGCGATGATATACTGCCTGTGCGGTTCAGTGACGACCGGTGCTTTGCGGAGCCAGGGTATCCTCAGATGCGCCTGTGGCCGGATCAGGCCGGCCACTTTCTGGGTCGCTATGAACACCTGGAACGGGTCGACCCGCCGCTAACCAAGCGCCGCGTGCCCGTAGGGGCAGATGGGCTGGGCATGTTCTGCGAACGACCGAAGCCGCTGAGCTGCCTCTACATCCCGTCGCGTCGCAGCACGGAGGAAGGTTGTGAGGTCGAAATTCAACCCGTACCGATGGCCGAGGCCCTCATCGAGCTGGTTCGGCATTCGTTCGTTCCCCATTCGGTGCAGGCGCTGGGCCTGCAGCCGCAACGTCTGTCCCGGCTCAGCAGGATTCTCGGCCAGGTTCCGGTGCGTCGTCTGCTCTACCCCAGCGGCATGGAATATTTGCCGGGTACCTGCAACGCTGTTCTGGACGATTTGGAAGGCGTATCCGTGTAGCACGGGTACCGACTTCCCGCAGCGCACCTGCCCCGTGCGGCTGTGAATCCGCGATAAGGAATATGCCGAACCGTCTGCCGTACGCCCGATCGCAGGCCTGCCGCGACGGTCGGAATGTGACCTTCCCGTCCTCGCGTGCCGTCTGAGTTCGATGTCCACCCGGACCGATCGTCAGGCGCACGTCACGTAATCCAAAAGTGACGTGCAGCGCCGGGCCGATCTCGTACCTTTGCATAGCCTTCGGGGACCGCCGGCCGATCCGCTGCCGCGTCCGCCCGAAGACTTTTCATTTCCGACAATTAATGCCCGACCGACGTGAATATTTCAGTTATTGGTACAGGTTACGTAGGACTCGTCTCCGGCACGTGCTTCGCCGAGATGGGCAACGATGTCGTCTGCGTGGACATCGACGAACAAAAGGTCGCATCGCTTCGTGATGGAAAGCTGCCCATCTTTGAGCCGGGGCTCGAGGTGTTCTTCGATCGTAATCGACGGGAAAAGCGGCTCCATTTCACCACGGATCTGGCCGAGGGCGTGCATCACGGTGACGTCATTTTCTTCGCCCTCCCGACCCCGCCGGCAGGGGACGGCTCGGCGGATCTTTCCTACGTACTCGGCGCCGCCGAGCAGGTCGCACGGCATCTCCAGGCTGATCCGTCCGCCGGATACCGCGTCGTAGTGAACAAGAGCACGGTGCCGGTGGGCACCGCCGACCGGGTTCAACAGGTAATGGTGGCGGAGGGGCTCGTTTCCGGTGTGCACTTCGACGTCGTGTCGAATCCGGAATTCCTGCGCGAGGGCGTTGCTGTGGATGATTTCATGAAGCCCGAGCGCATCGTGATCGGTGCCTCGTCGGAGCGCGCGGCGGCCGTGATGACGCAGCTCTACGAGCCGTTCGT
>CAZXHQ010000381.1:0-4254 GCA_964640145.1 uncultured Rhodothermales bacterium
GGTGCACCACGAGACGGGCGTGCTCGACGCAGGGCGCAACGTCACCTACGACTACTTCAAAACGCTGCTGGACGAGGAACTGCAGAAAATCGAGCAGGCCGCCGGCGAAGCCGGCCAGCGCAGCTACCGCCGGGCGGCGGAGCTCATGGACCGCATCACGAGACAGGAGGCGTTCGCCCCGTTCCTGACGCTCGAAGCCTACGGCGACCTGGCGTAGCAGCCCTCCGCCGGCGACAACTCGGCCACAGGGCGGCGTCCGGTATCCGCGTGCCGATCGCTGCGACGGGCGTCCCGCCCCGGTACAATGCGCGCCTTGCCGGCCTGCGCGTGACGGGATCCCCATGCATTACGACCATATCGACATACCCGCCGGCGGCGACGCCATCACCGTCAACCAGGACCATTCCCTGAACGTACCGGAGCGCCCGATCATCCCCTACGTCACGGGCGACGGCATCGGCGTGGACGTGACGCCGGTGATGCTGGACGTGGTCAACGCCGCCGTGGCGGAGGTCTACGGCGACCGCCGCGAAATCCGCTGGACCTGGGTTGGCCGAGCATCGCGTATTCAGTAGCTTACTGCCTGACGCGGCATCGTTCTTTGCCTGACAGCTTACCTTCAGTGCGGGCTCTGAAGAACCCCTTCTTGCGAATGCTGCAGGCGGCACGCTTCGTCTTCACGTAAGACGCTCGTTTGCCGATGCATGTGTAGACCTGAGCTCGGCCGCCCCTGCCGACCCTCTAGAATCCGATCACCGGGATGTCATGATCACCATCATTGGTAAGTCGGCGATGATCGTGCTTGCCTCATGGGTTCTTGTGCCTGGTGATCCGGTTGTGCCTGGTGATCCGGCGGTTGTTTATCCTCAGCCTGCCGGAGCGGGCGTTCACGAAGCGTGGTCCGGCCCCGCGAGTGCGGCCGCTCCGCAAAGGTCTTCCATCCAGAGCGACTCCGGTCGTGCTGCGTCGCCGGCTAACAGCGCGGGACCCTGGTCTATGTTTCGCCACGATCCGTCACGGACGGGCCGTACGACCCTCGGCGGACCGCTGCAGCCGCTTCCCCTGTGGGAGTATCCACTCGGCGGCCTGACGTATTCCTCGCCGGCTATTGGTCCGGGTGGAACGGTCTATGGCGGGTCGGCCGATGGGGTTTACGCCGTCAATGCGGACGGCACGACTAGATGGACGTTTCCGCTGAGCGCTCAGGCGATATCCTCTCCGGCCCTGGCCGATGACGGCACCCTCTACGTCGGTTCGACCGATCACAACCTGTATGCCATCCGGTCGCAGAATGGCACTGAGAAGTGGGCGTTCTCGGCGAGCGACGAAATATGGTCTTCGCCGGTCGTCGGTCCCAACGGAACGGTATACGTGGGATCTGCCGACGACAACCTCTACGCGATCGATCCCCGGACGGGCGCCGGCGTCGTACTGTGCCGCGCCGAAGGAGACATCGTCTCTTCTCCTGCCATCGGCCGGGACGGCACCGTCTACGTCGGATCGCTCGACGGCAGGCTCTACGCATGTCGGATGAATGGACCATCGAACGCATGGGACCTCGGCAGGGACGTGGTCGCTTCGCCCGCCATTGCGGCGGATGGGTCAGTCGCCGTCGGCTCGCTCGACGGCAACCTTTACGTCGTCGACCCGAATGCAGAGGCAGCCGCTCTATGCTTCTCCACGGGAGGGCGAATCGTCTCATCCCCGGCCATCGCGGCAGACGGCACGATGTACGTCGGCTCATTCGACGGCAACGTGTATGCGGTCGGAGCCGACTGCCGTCTGAGGTGGAGCTTCTCGACCGGTGGACCGGTTGCATCGTCGCCGTCGGTCGATGCGGACGGGATCATATACGTCGGCTCGTTCGACGGCAGTATATACGCCGTCGGTCCGGACGGCTCGGAGCTATGGTCGTTCCCCACGCGACACGACGTCGTATGGTCGTCCCCGGCCATCGGCCCGGACCGCGTGCTCTATGCCGCCGCCACGGATACGACCGGAACGGTCGCACATCTTTATGCGATCGCATCAGGCGATGTCCGGATCACCTTTGACGACCCGACGGCGGGCGCCGACATACACGTGCAGATTCGCGAGCCGGAAGACACGCCGGCCTCCGGAACGCTCTTCTACCGCCGCGGGGGCGAGCGGCGGTATGCGTCTACGCCGTTCTCCGGCGAGGTAGAGATTCCCGCATCGTATGCAACCGAGCGCGGACTTGAGTACTGGATCAGGCTGGCTGATGGGTCTACATTCCCACCTTTGAATCCGGCGGTGCGTCCTGCGATCGAACGAGTGCAGGTTCCAGACCTTCCCGTCGATCTGGACCTTCAACCGCAGACCTACCGCATGGTGTCCGTTCCTCTCGCGCTCGAGAACCCGTCTATCCTTAGTGTGCTCGGCGACGACTACGGAGCCTATGATCGCGCGCGGTGGCGTGTGTTTCGGTGGGATCAGAACGCCGGAAACGGTGCGGGCGACTACGTCGAACACCCGAATACCGGCGCACAGTTCACGCCCGGCACGTCGTTCTTTCTGGTTACGAATGACGGCGCGGGGTTCAACGTCGAGAATGGCCGGTCTGTGGACTCATCGCGCCCCCAATCGGTGACGCTGCCACCGAACGCCTGGACGCAGGTCGGCAACCCGTTCGCCTTTCCCGTAGCCTGGGACGACATCCAGTTCGCACCTCAGCAGATCAACCGGAACGAGATTTACTTTTTCGACGGTACCGAGTTTATACCGGCTCGAGACGCGCATCCGGAGATGCGTCCCTGGGAGGGCTACTTCGTCAGAAACAACTCCGGCGTGCCGGTGCAGATGATCGTTCCGCCTCGTGAAGCTCCCTCGGGCGAAGACGCCGAGCCCGAGGCGGATCGGCATCGTCGGTCCGGCCCCATGGTCCAGCTGCTGGCGCGCGTGCCGGGTACCCGCATGCGCGATACCCAAAACTGGATAGGGTTCCGCCGCGGCGCGGCGGAAGGCAGAGACGAACACGACTTTCTGGAGCCCCCGTCTCCCGGCCCCGACCTGCAGCTTTCGATCCTGCAGGGAAATGAACGGTATGCGGGGAGCTTCAAACCCATGACGGATGACGGTGAGCGGTGGGAGATCGAGGTGCAGATGGCTAACCCGGCCGATACACGACGCCGCCACCATGTCGAAATCAAGGTGCAGGAAGATCAGCCGCTGCCGGCGGGATTTCAGGTCCACGTTTTCGATCTGCAGGCAGGTCGGTTTCTGAAGCTGGCTGACGGCACCTTCAGCCTGGATCTAGACGAGGCGGCTCCGGACCGGCGTCTGGCAGTCCTTATCGGCACGGAGGCCTTCGCCTCAGACCCAGGCCACCAACTGCCTGCCGGACCCACTGAACTCTCCCTTGCTCAGAACTACCCCAATCCGTTTAATTGGGCGACGAGCATCAGGTACCAGGTCCAAGAACGTCGACACGTGGTGCTGGAGGTGTCCGACCTGCTGGGTCGACGGGTGGCCAGGCTGGTGGACGAGATGCAGTCACCGGGAGCGCATGAGATTACGTGGGAAGGGGTGGACGACAGCGGCCGGACGGTTGCCAGCGGCGTTTATATCTACCGGCTGACCTCCGGCACGTCCACCGTGACGCGGTCGATGCTGCTGTTACGATAAATCCATAACGCTTCGCTCTGATCGCTGCACGCCGTAGGTTCCGCCCAGCGTCCTCGTTGCCTGATCTCACTATCCAGAGACGCTGACATCTCATTCAGCGAAGATGTTGTAGATTGGTAGGTCGTAACCAACTGTCAGGTATCCTTGAGAAGAGAGCGGCAGCGGCGCTGCCCGGTCTCCTCTTCGCAATCCACCCTCTATCGAGCAGGTGGCACATGTTGTGGAAACGGGGCACGGTCGTACTCCTTCTCCTCGCCGCGCCTATTCTAGTGTTCGCACAGGAGGCCGGCAGCCTTGCCGGTACGGTCGTCGACGCGGCGACCGGAGAGTCGCTGTCCGGAGCTAATGTCGCCATTCTCGGCACCAATCTCGGTTCCGTCACGGACCTGCAAGGGCGCTACATTATCGACGGCGTCCCCCCCGGCAGCTATTCCGTCACGGCGTCCCTCGTCGGATATCAAAGTCAGACCGTTCAGGATGTTGAGGTCGGAGCGGGCGATACGCGAGAGCTGCATTTCAGGCTCTCGCCGGATGCGCAGGTGGACCTGCCGGATCTCCTCGTGAGCAGCCTCACCCATGCCCCGGCAGACCCCACCACCGACGACGAGA
>CAZXHQ010000382.1:0-4251 GCA_964640145.1 uncultured Rhodothermales bacterium
CGCGCCGCCAGCGCCGAGCCGGAGAGCAGACCTCCACCGCCGCAGCAGACGAGCAACATATCGAGGCGGCCCACCTCGTCGATGAGTTCGCGCGCCGCGGTTCCCTGTCCGGCTACGATGTAGGGATGGTCGTAGGGAGGGATGACGGGAAGGCCGCGCTCCTTTGAGATCTCCGCAGCCAGGTCTTCGCGGGTCGTCGCCTCCCGGTCGTACGTGATGACCTCCGCGCCGTAGGCGCGCGTGGCCTGACGCTTCACGCGGGGGGCATCCGACGGCATGATGACCGTCGTCCGGATCCCAAGCGCCCGTCCGGCCAGCGAAACGGCCTGCGCGTGGTTGCCGGATGAGTACGTGAGGACGCCCCGCCGGCCTTCCTCATCGCGAAGCTGAGAGAGTGCGTTGTAGGCGCCTCGAAACTTAAAGGCGCCCGCGCGCTGGAAATTCTCGCATTTGAAGAAGACGTGGGCGCCCATGCGTTCGTCGAGGGTTCTCGACGTGTGGACGGGCGTCCTGTTGGCGGCGCCGGCGATCCGCGACGCAGCCGCTTCGACGTCCGAAAAGGTGACGAGGGGATCGGGCACGAAAGCGTTTTCGCGGCGACGTAGTCGGCGTAGCGGAAAGGCTGCTCCGCTGGAAGCAGCCTGTCACGGTACGTCGATAAGCGCGCCGTGATCGAATTATTCGGCCGGGTTCTGCTGCGCGGTGGGGGCCGGCACGTCCGTTTCCTGGTAGCGCTCTACGACGATGTGGATGTCGCTGGCGAGCGATGCGAACGCGCCGATGGCGGCCAGCGTCGGAGAGAGGAGGATGGCCGCCGCGGCGCCTCCCACGCCGACCGAGAGCGGGAATTCCATCACCGTTCGATCGTCCTTCTTCACGATGATTCTGCGCGCGTTGCCCTTCTCGACGACCTCGCGCACCCGGTCGACGAGCTGATTCCCCTTGATCTTGATCTCCTGGAGGGTCTGCTCGGCCGCGCGCTTCTGCGAATTGGTATCTGGCATATCGGAAGGCTCTCGTTTTGGGGCTGGTTCTCAGGGACCGTATATGGGCGACCGAGGCACGGCAACGCCGTGTCGGCAGCCCGACGTTCCTTGTAGTACATATCGTGCTTCAAGCGCGGAGTTCCTCTCATGGCGCGGTCGGACGATGCCTTTCCAAAACGGTCACGTCCCCGGCGCGCCGACGTGAAATTTTTTCCAGCGCACGTTCCATAATGTAACGGGCCCCGACGCGGCCGCCGAGGCGCGCTATGCGCCCGCCCTCACCTCTCAGACGCCGCCTTTTCTCGAGCAGGCCCGGCTGTTCGTCAGTTTTGCCGGTCGACCTTAGGCACATCTTCGGAGGGCTGGCACGGAAGATGCCACCACCCCGACTCGTGCAGGCGATCTCAACAGGGTCGTGTCGACACCGGCTTCGAAAGACGGAACTCCGGCGCTCTCCCCTTAAGGTTACGGCCTCGCAGCCGATGCTATGGGCACCAATCCGCTCGAGCACTGCACGGCTCTTCAGGATGAAGATAAAGTAGTTTCAACCACAACCAACAAACGGAGGCTCAACAATGGGTCAGCAACAACTCCTCCTCCTCGTTCTCGGCATCGTCATCGTCGGCCTCGCCGTCGTCGTCGGTATCCAGGCGTTCGGAGAAAACCAGAAGAAAGCCAACGCCGACGCGCTCGTGAACGATGCGATCCGCATCGCCTCGGACGCGCAGGCCTGGAAGCTCAAGCCGGCGGCCTTTGGCGGCGGTGCGGCCGAGACCGGCTTTACCGGTCTTACCCTTCAGCAGATGGGCTATGAGCTCAACGGGTCGAGCCAGTACGAGAACCTGAACGGCGTGTTCACGATCACGGCCAGTGCAACGGACGTCGTCATCACCGGGAACAGCCTGCCGGACAGCGGCAACGACAACCAGGTCGTCGTCACCGTGGAGGGCACGGCGCCTGCCGACATCTCGACGGTCGTTTCGACGGTCGATGATGCTGCCGGCAGCTAATCCGCTGGATCGCAAGGAAGACAGCGGCACCCTGAACGCCGGCACGTTCCGGGTCGGGGTGCCGCTGCTTTTTTTGCATACGACATTCGCGCAGCGTTGCTACAGTTCGGTCGGATGAAGACATGGGTCAACAGCAGCTGTTACTTCTCGTGATGGGCATCGTCATCGTCGGCTTCGCCGTCATGGCGGCTTTTGCCATGGGCACGACTACGCTCCGACAGAGCGCCGTCGACCATCTTGTGGATCGAAATTTGTCGATTGCGACCGACGCCGTCTTCTGGAAGCAGAAGCGCGATCCCTTCAGTGGGGGCAACGCCAGCTACGCAGGACTGTCCGAAGACGGCATGAAGAAGCTTTTCGTCGGTGAGTACACCGCCCTGGGCTTTTTCAAGATCACGGGCGCCACGGACGATGACCTCGAGATTACGTCGGTCAGTCTGAGATACCCCGAAATCGGTGTGCGCACGTTCGTGAGGGACTACAGCATCGACTCGACGGTCATCAGACACGACGGAAGTATTTCAGCGGACGGATAGCACGAAGGACGTTATGGCGGTCAAAGAATTCAGATTTGCAGGGGTGGGAACGGCAGGGCAGCCCGTACAGGGAACTGTCTTTGCGCCGTCCAAGCGGATAGCGCAGAAAAAGGTCTCCAAACTCGCCTCTGAGCACGGCTTCCAGCCGCGCCACCTGCGTCAGCGGAAAAGCTTCGTGTACAAGGTCCGCCATCCGAACGGCAAGGAGGTCAAGGGCGAGCAGAAGGCGTATTCCTCGGACGAGATCCGGACGGCCCTGCAGAAAATGGGCCTGGAAATCGTCTACGTTCGCAAAAAGCTCGTCGATGTCCAGCGCAAGCCGCCAAGTACCGACATCATCATGTTCGTACGGCTGTCGGCGAACCTGATTAAAGACAAGCTGCCCTTCGACGAGGTGCTCGGCCTTCTCGTCAATGACGTCTCGTCGAACAGCCTGAGACAGGTGATCCGAGACCTGAACGTCGATCTCAAAGGCGGAACCGAGGCCCAGCAGGCCTTCATGAAGCACCAGCACATGCTGGGTAAGTTTACCGCATACATGCTCGGTATCGCGTCTCGAAGCGGCAACATGGCCGAAATCTACGAGGCCACGGCACGATTCCTGGAGCGCAAGGACGAATTCCAGAAAAACGTCCGCAGCGCCATGATCACGCCTGCCATTACCATCGCGGTCTTGATCGCCGCGTTCGTCTGGTACGTCTGGTACATCTTTCCGGAGACGGCCGGACTGTTCGAAGGCATGAACGTCGAGCTGCCGCCCATGACGGCCGCCACCCTGGAGTTCTCCCACTGGCTGGACGCACACTGGGTGTGGGTCATGCTCGTGATCGCGAGCGTGCTCGTGGGGTGCGTCGCTTTCGCAAAATCCGAGCGCGGGAGCTTTCTCATCGATAAATGGCTCATCCGAATCCCGGTGATCGGCTCGCTCCTGCACAAGCTCAACATCGAAATCTACTGCCGCGTCTTCTCGGTCCTCTACTCGGGTGCCGGGGACAACATCACCGTTATTCGCATCGCGGCGGAAGCCTGCGGCAACAAGTACATGGAGCACCGAATCAAGGCGATCACCATCCCCATGATGGTCGCCAAGGGCGCCGAGCTCATTCGATCGATGGAAGCCAGCGGCGTCTTTACGTCGATGGCCCTCGCCCGATTCCGCAGCGGCGCCGAGACCGGAAACGTTCGCCAGAGCGCGCAGCAGATGGCCGACTACTACGAACGCGAGACCACGCTCAAGCTGAAGACGTCCATCGAGACGATTCAGACTGCTGTCGCCATCATTATCACCATAGCTATCTGTTTTCTGACGATCATCTCCTCCGAGATCGCGCTGATACAGCCCTCGTCGACGGACATGATGGGAATGGGCGGATAGCAGCACCACTACGCCGCGAGACGATCTTCGTCTCGACAGGCCGCACGAAATCGTGCCCATGAGCATAGGCAAGGACGTACTTCGCAATGACCGGAAAAGACTTTTTCGGAAGGCTGCTCACGAATAAGGAGAAGGAAGAATCCCCTCCTCGCGACCGGCGTGCGTCCGCGCCACCGGATCGGTCGACAGACCGAGATGTGGCGGAGCGCGACGGTGGCCGTGATTCTCGTGATGAGCGACCGGGCCGTCCGCACTCCCCTACTTATCTCTCGCCTTTCGATCTCCCGCCGACTTCGGGGCCGGACGCACCGGAGCGCTCGCGCGAATGGTACCGTGACGATCCC
>CAZXHQ010000383.1:0-4243 GCA_964640145.1 uncultured Rhodothermales bacterium
AACCTGCGCCTGACGAAACGCCGAGCTCGGACGCTGTGTCCGTCCGACTCTCAACGGAGCGGCGGTATGTCGACGTGATGATCGACACGGACCGGGCTCCTTTTCTCGTCCTTCCCGACGTCCACAGCCTGGGTATCGTGATCTACGGACGGGCCGCTCCCCGCACGGCGCCGACGGGGTCCGACTTCATCAGAGAGGCCTCGTGGACAGGCGCCTCCTCCGACAGCGCCTATCTGCATCTCGAACTTTTGGAGCCTCTCTGGGGATTCAAGGCGTTTTTCTCGAAAGACGGCGAGCTCGTCGTCCGCCTTCGAAAGCCGCCGGCCGTCGACGCCTCGAACCCGCTCCGCGGTCTTCGCATCATGGTGGATCCCGGTCATCCACCCGGTGGGGCCATCGGTCCGACGGGCCTTACCGAGGCTGAGGCCAACCTCAACGTCGCCCTTAAGCTTGCGGACATGTTGAGAAATGCAGGTGCCGACGTCGTCATGACGCGCACGACGGAATCGGGTCTCGTGAGCGATTCCCTCGCTGCCGTGGAGCTCTGGGCGCGCGTCGACCTTGCGGTTGCAGAGGACGTCGACCTGCTCGTCTCCATCCATAACAACGCCTTCCCCGACGGCGTGAACCCGTTCCTGCATTACGGCACGGAGACCTACTATTTCCATCCGTTCTCGGCTCCTCTCGCCGAAGCCCTCCAGCGCCGTCTCGTAGAAGTCACGGGTCTGCCCGATCTCGGCGCCAAGCAGCGCAGCCTGGCGCTCGTCCGGCCGTCGTGGATGCCGTCGACCCTCACCGAGTCCCTCTTCATGATGTTTCCGCAGCAGGAGGCCGCCCTTCGACACCCGGGCTTCCAGGAGAAGCTGGCCCGCGCGCATCTGGACGGCATTATGGACTTTCTGCAGAGCGTGTTGAGATAGTCCGTCAACCTCGACGCCGACGCCATTTCACGTTTTCAGTCGACACCGATCTTTGCTGTGATCGCGGCCTCGTGGATACCCGGCACGTCTAAGCATTTCGCCTATACACATTGAAGATTTTCGCTGTATTCGCAGCGTTCGTCCGAGCTTACTTTCTCGCTCGAACGGGACCACCTCAGCTAAGCCCGTCACGTCGACCCGTCACCCATCTTCAGCGCCTGCCATGAAACACGCCGCTACGATCCTCGCACTTGCGTTCTTGACCACGTCGATCGCTCTCTCCGCGGCGCTCGACGACGTGAGTACCCTGATCGCCCCCGACGGGACCTCGGTCGTCATTTATAGAGACCACTACGGCGTACCGCACATCCGCGCGGCTACGGAAGCCGCCCTCTTCTACGGCCAGGGATATGCGGCGGCCGAGGATCGTCTTTTTCAGATGGAGACGTTTCGTAGAACCGGACTGGGCCGCCTCTCGGAGGTCGGGCTCGCTTCTCCGGCTACCGACAGACTGATCAGGGCCACAACCTATACGGCGGCCGAGCGTGCGGCGCAGTTCGCGCGGCTTGCCCCGGCGCTGCAGGCCATGATCACCTCCTACGTCGATGGGATCAACGCGTATCTGGAGCTTGTGCACCGGCAACCCCTGAGATACAGGCCGGCTGAATTTTTCGCACCGCAGCTGAATTTCTCGGCGTCCGACCCGAAGCCGTGGACGAGCGACGACGTGCTAGCCACTATTCAGTTTCTCATGCGCCGCTTTGGACAGTCCGGCGGTGAGGAGCTGAATCGCCTCGCGGAACTGACGGCACATGACTTCGCCTGGTTCAATCAAAACCGACCACTCAACGACCCGGCCGCGCCGACGACGATACCCGATCCTTCTTCAGGAAAGGCCACTACGGCGGCTCCGGCGGCAAAGTCGGATGCATGGCAGATCGATCCGGAGGTGCCGCGGAAATGGACCCGGCTCCTGGCTGAGTCCGGGTCCGAGCTCGCAGCCATCGGCGTTCCCGCGAAGCTGGGGAGTTTTGCGGCGATCGTCGCGCCCTCTAAGTCGCAATCCGGAAACGTCCTGTTGTTGGGCGCCCCGCAGCTGACGCCGCCCGCGCTCGGTCAGACGAACGTCACCCACGAAGTCGAGCTCGACGCTCCTTCGCTGCATATGGCCGGCATGTCGATCGGCGGGCTGCCGGGCGTGGTCATCGGGCACACCGAACATCACGCGTGGACGCTAACGAGCGGCAACAGCGACAATACCGACACCTTCATCGAAATACTCAACGCCGACGGGACGGCCTACCTGCACAACGGCTCGTTCCACGCGTTCGAAGTGATCCCCGAGCCCGACCTGGCGTTCGCACGCCTGCGCACGGTGCACGGTCCCGTAATCATGCTGGACGCCGCCAACCAGCGAGCGTATTCCTGGCAGTTCACCTTCCGAGACCGCGAGTTGGAGATGCTCGAAGCCTTCTATCAGATGTGGAAAGCCACCGACCTCAGCGGCTTCGAATCGGCGCTCCAAGCTGTGCCGATGAATTTCAACGTCCTCTATGTGGGGGACGACCAGAACATCAAGTATTTCCACGTAGGGAGCCTGCTGCGAAACACGCAAACACTGGAGGAGCCTATCGATCCCAGGCTCCCGCGTATGGGCGACGGCTCGCAGGAATGGGGCGCGGATCCGTTTCTTGCCTTCGACGACCTCCCGCAGGCGTCACAGGACGTCCAGAGCTATTTCGTCAACTGGAATAACAAGCCCTCTCCGGCCTGGAATAACGGCGACAATATCGCATGGTCCCTCGTCTTCCGCCCTGAGCGAACGACGCGCGTCCTGAAGATCGAGAACTTCATCGGTCCCAATCCTTCCGTCAGCTTCGGCGACCTAAAATCCATTCCACTGGAAATCGGCGATCACGGAACGTACCAGCAGGCCGTCGAATTCACCCCATCGTTCATTCGAAACGAAAACATCGTACCGCCGGGTCAGAGCGGTTTCATCAGCCCGACGACGGGCCCGAGTCCGCATCTGTCGGATCAATGGGCGCTCCATGAGCTCGGGGCGTTCAAGAACATGGCCTTCAACGAGCGCATCCGTCAGTGGCCGCCGAATCACAAGTTCGTATCGATCGATGCCACGGCGTTCGTCGACAGAGCTCCGATGGACGCCTTTGTCGAAACGGTGTGGCTCGACGAGACCCCGGAAGGCGAAAGCGGAGATCCGATCCAGATCGGTGAGGATTGCAAGACCGTCCGCTTACGAGCCGAGCGAGACGGATCCGGAAACGGCCGAGTCTACACCCTTCACGTCGCGGCGCCGGATCCGGTTGGAAAGATCGGTACCGCTGCGCTGTTTCAGGTCTACGTGCCGAAAAGTGATTCCCCGAACCATGCCTTTGCGGTGGACGATGGACCCGCCCTTACGGAGGCTGCGAACTGCGGGAGCGCGGAGAACCTTGCCCTGGAGCCGCCGGTCGAAGCCCTTCATCTCGACCAGAACCAGCCCAATCCATTCAATCCCTCAACCCGGATCAGCTACAGGCTGCCGGAGAGCGGGCCGGTCCGGCTCGCCGTGTACAACCTGCTCGGGCAGGAAGTACGACTCCTGGTCGACCACGTGCAAACGGCCGGCAGCTACAGCGTACAGTTCGACGGAGCCGGTCTGAGCACGGGCGTCTATTTCTATACGCTGCGAACGGGCGACACAGCACTCACAAAGATGATGATCCTGCAGAAGTAGATGCGGATCGGGATCGGGACGGGCCGGCCATGAGACCGCCTGCCCCTAATTCTGCGGCACGTAATCGATCACGAATGCGTCCTCCAGGATGTCCAATCTCCCGAGCAGCTCGCCGAATTTCTGGTGCTCCGGATGCGGAAGGTAGGTATCCCGCGCCTCCACGTCCTCAAACGTGATGAGATAAAGGTGCGTAAAGCCGTTGTTCTTGCCCTCGGGACTGTTATTGATCCCGTACTCAAATTCCAGGATGCCGGGAATGCTATTCTGCAGAGACCGGAAGGCGTCTGTGACTTCCGCGATCTGCTGCTCGGTCGCATCCGACTTGTACTTGAACGCGACGACGTGGCGAACGGGACCGTCATCGTTCCTCTCGACGGGTCCGAAGACCATCGCTATGGATACCGCGCTGGCGAGCAGTAAGAGTGACAACATCTTCATGACGCAACCTGCATTTTCTCGACAAAATATTTCTTCGAGCATCCTACGACGCCTTCAACAATCGGTTCGCCATAAGGCGGAGATTACCCGCTCGGTGCCGGGCTCTACGAAAACGTACGTGGAGGGTAGTCGTGCGTCGGCCGGA
>CAZXHQ010000384.1:0-2888 GCA_964640145.1 uncultured Rhodothermales bacterium
GCCGAGGCGGAATACGAGGAGTGTTTGCTCAAGGCGAGGTTCCTGACCGGAGAGTTGCGGTCCGGCCGCCGGCACGCCGGCGCGCAGGCCGCCTCCCCCCGGCACGCCGCTTCCCACGAGCAGGCCGCCGCCGGCAAGCGCACGATGGGTGGGCGCTCGGCACCCGGTCGCGGGACGGAAGCCGGCAACGAGGCGGCGCGGCTCATCGAGACCATGCGGAGCATCGACGGCACCATTCCGCTGCTCGAACGTCATGTAGAGAGGCTGAGGCGCTCCGCCGAGGCGCTGGGCTATCGTCTCGACGAGGAGGATGTCCTCCGCCAGGTCGCGTGCGCGGCCGCCGCCGCCGGCGAACGCAAGATCCGGCTAGCCCTCGACGCTGCGGGCCGCATTCAGCTGACGGGCACGGCCCTCGAGCCGTCACCGTCCGTGTGGCGGGCGAGGCTCGCCGACACCTGTATCGATGCCGGCGACGTGTTCCGGCGTCACAAGACGACGCGACGAACGCCGTACGATGCGGCCTACGAGGCGGCGCGGCGGGAAGGTTACGACGAGGTCATTTTCCTGAACGAACGCGGCGAAGTTGCGGAAGGCACGCGGTCGAACGTCGTGGTCTTCCTGGACGCCGGGTGGCTGACGCCGCCCGTGCGGTGCGGCGCTCTGCCGGGCGTGTACCGCCGGTTTCTCCTCGAGACGCGGCCGGAGATCGACGAAGCCGTGCTCAGGCCGCAGGACCTCGAACGTGCGGATGCCGTGTTTCTGTGTAATGCCGTTCGGGGGCTCGTGCGCGCACGGATCGAGGGTGCGCCGTAACGCTGCGGACCTTACCGACCATCACCAACAAATCGACCGAAAATTGTATGGGCTCGTCGACCATTATCGACCGGATCTCTGCGCTGCTCCAGGCCTCGCCGCCGTTTGATCAACTTCCGGCGGAGGTGCGGAAGGAGATTCTGTCGGACGTATCCATCGAGTATTTCGAGGCCGGCGAAATCATCATCGAACACGCCGCCACGTCGCACGCAGGCCTGTACGTGGTCGAGTCCGGGCTCGTCCGGCTCATGGACGTGGTGCGTCAGCGTCTGATAAGGAAGGCGGGTGAAGGAGAGCACTTCGGCTCGTTCGGGCTGATCAAGGGCGGGGCGGCCATCTACGAGGCGAAGGCCGTCGAGCCGACCGTCTGCGCCCTGGTCCGCGGCGAGCGATTCCAGCGTCTCTACCAGCAATACGATGATTTCGCGGCATACTTCGACAGCGAGCTCCGCATGTACGTGCGCCGGATGGGAACCGCCATGGACGTGTCGGGCGCCCACCTGCTCTTCAGCCGCAATCTCAACCAGTTTACCCACCGCGGGCTCGTCTCCTGCGAGCCCGATCTGTCGGTGCGGAAGGCGGCGGTACTGATGACGCGGAAGGGCGTCGATTCGCTCGTCGTCGTGCAGGGAAACCAGCTCGTCGGACTGCTGACCGACACCGACCTGCGCAACAAGGTGATCGGGAAAGGGGCCTCCGACGAGATAGCCGTTCGAAAAGTGATGGCGTCGCCGGTGGTGACCGTTCGCAGCGACGCGAGCATCTATGAAGCGATGATGACGATGCTGTCTCTGCGGGTGCATCGGCTCGTCATCGTGGAGCCGGACGCACCGAAAACCCCCATCAGCGTACTGACCGACCGGGACATCTCGCATTTCAGAGGCCAGGATCCGGTTGCGACGACGAGCCGCATCGACACGGCGTCATCTGTCGAGGAACTGGCGAACATTCGCGGTGCGACCAATGAGCACCTGCTGAATCTCTACCGGCAGGGAGCGCTGCCGGAGATGCTCAATCGGATCATGATGGTGTTCTACGACCGGTTGGTTCTGCGCGTGCTCACGATCGTTGAGAACGACCTCCGCGAGGATCGGTCCTTCGAGGGGGTCGACCTGGCGTGGGCGTGGTTGCGCCTCGGCAGCGGCGGGCGTCAGGAAATGGCGCTCAACTCCGAGCAGCACAATGCGCTCATCTACGCCGATCCGGCGTCGCCTCAGGAAGCCGACCAGGCCGAGGCGTGGTTTAATCGACTCGCCGAGCGCGTAAACGAAGCTCTCGAATTTTGCGGATTTACGCCGAGCGAATACGTCGCGAGAGACGCACGCTGGCGGCAGCCCCTGCGCGCGTGGAAGCGGACCTACCGCGAGTGGATCTTGCAGTCCGACGAAGCCTCGCTCGCGCCGACGCCCATTTTTTTCGACCTGAGATGCGTGTTCGGCGACCGAACACTCGTCACGAAGCTGCAGGAAGACATTCTCGACGCCCTCAACGTGCAGGCCATGGATGAGAGCCGAACGTTTCTTAGGTTAGTAGCGGCGCACGCCATGGAATTTCGTCCGCCGACCGGCCTTCTGCGCAAGATGCTCGACCGCGTCGGGGAGGGACGGAACACGTTCGACGTCCGGGAGGGCGGCATTCGGCCCATCGTCGACGCGGCAAGAGTGCTTGCACTTGAGATTCGATATCTCGAATCTACGAACACGTTCGACCGGCTCCGACGTGCGGCGCAGGAGCTGCAGGACCTCACGGACGTGATCGACGACGCGCTCGAAGCGTACCAGTACCTGGTTGACTTTAGACTCGAGAGCCAGCTCCACGCCGTAGAGGCCGGCGATCGGCCGGTAAACCAGATCGATGCCACGACACTGAACAAGATGCAACAGCGTTTATTGCGTGACGCCTTCTCGAGGGCGGCCGGTCTTCAGGACGGCCTGGCCCGCCGCTACAACCTGGGCCGAAAGTGGCTTTCGCGCGAGCAGCTGGGGCTCTGACGACGCCCACCGTTCCCGCTAAAGTGTACCCGGCAACCTTCAACCTTCAACCTTCAACCTTCAACCTAGAGGATTGAAATGTCC
>CAZXHQ010000384.1:2988-4214 GCA_964640145.1 uncultured Rhodothermales bacterium
CCGGCAACCTTCAACCTTCAACCTTCAACCTTCAACCTAGAGGATTGAAATGTCCACCGAAGTAACCGCTGCCTATTCCGGACAGACAGAGACGTATGAGCCCCCAGCCGCCTTCAAGCGTAAGGCCTGGGTCTCGTCGCGAGAGGAATATGACCGGCTGTACCGCCGATCCGTGGACGATCCTGAGAGCTTCTGGAAAGAGCAGGCGGAGCGCATCGACTGGTACAGGCCGTTCGATACGGTCAAGGACGTCTCCTTTGCGAGCCGCGATCTGCATATCCGATGGTATGCGGGCGGCACGCTGAACGCGTGCTACAACTGCGTCGATCGCCATCTAGAGGAGCATGCGGAGCGTACGGCGTTCATCTTCGAGCCCGACGATCCCGATGAAGCCCCGAGACGCATCACCTACGCGGAGCTGCACGAAGAGGTTTGTACGTTCGCCAACGTGCTCAAGCGCGCCGGCGTGCAGAAAGGGGACCGGGTCACCATCTACCTGCCGATGATTCCGGAGGCGGCCTACGCCATGCTGGCCTGCGCCCGCATCGGCGCCGTGCACTCGGTCGTCTTTGCAGGCTTCTCACCGGATTCGCTCGCCGACCGTATCCTCGACTGTGACTCTACGATTCTCGTCACGGCGGACCAGGGGATGCGAGCCGGCAAGCCGGTGCACCTGAAGGAAAATGCGGACAAGGCGCTCGAGCGGTGTCCCGGCGTGCAGTCGGTCTTGGTCGTCAAGCGAACGGGGTCGGGCGTCGACATGCTGGAAGGGCGCGATTACTGGTATCATGAGCGGCGGAAGCAGGTCGATGCCGACTGTGAGGCCGTCGAGATGGACGCCGAAGATCCGCTCTTCATTCTCTACACGTCCGGATCGACCGGCAAGCCCAAAGGGGTGCTCCACACTACCGGCGGCTATCTGGTCTATACGTCGCTGACGCACCAGTATGTCTTCGACTACCACGACGACGATGTCTTCTGGTGCACGGCCGACGTAGGGTGGATCACGGGCCACTCCTACATGGTCTACGGCCCATTGGCGAACGGCGCTACGCAGGTGTTCTTCGAGGGCACGCCGACGTACCCGGACGCCTCGCGGTTGTGGAAGGTCGTCGACAAGCACGGCGTCACCATCTTCTACACGGCACCGACCGCCATTCGCGCATTAATGCGGGAGGGCGACACGTACGTCGACCGCACCGATCGCGGATCGCTCCGCGTCCTCG
>CAZXHQ010000385.1:0-4207 GCA_964640145.1 uncultured Rhodothermales bacterium
GTGGAATCGCGGCAGCTATCAGGAGGCGCTTTCCCAGTACGAACAGGCGCTGCCGCTGTTCGAGGCCTCGGAGATCGAGGGAGGCATCGGCCTGATGCTGAACAGCATGGCAGCCTGCCTACAAAATCTGGGTCGCCACGACGAAGCCGTCGACGTCCTCGAAGACGCGCTCGCGGTGCACCACCGCGCCGAAAACGCCAAGATGGAAGCCCATGCGCTCTCGCTTCTGGGCGACATCCACATGGAGCGCGAGCGACCCGACGTGGCGCTAAAGGCGTATTCCGACTCCCTGCAGATCCGGTGGGATCTCGACGATCGGCCCGGCGAAGGCTGGATGCTTCAACGCATGGCGCGGGCCCACGCGGCGCAAGGAGGCCTCGAGGATGCCTGCCGGTACGCGACGCAGGCACTGACGATCGCGGAAGAGGTCGAGGATCCCCGGATGCAGGGCGCCTCTCAGGCGATTCTGGGAGAATAACGCCTGTTTGGCGAGCCGTCGCCAATCGCATTCCCGCCGGAGGTGCGCAGGAGCGTCACATCGTTTGTTTCAGATCCGTGAGGGAGTATCCTCAATTATCCGGCTTATACAGGTACGGCGCACCTCGTCTACCGCGCGTCGTCTCCGCCATTTCGCAATTCGCTCCATAACTTCGCCGAAAACCGTGACCGGGATCCGTTCCGCACGTACGACCACGCCGGCCGACCGCCTTCGAGGTGCCGTCGTCGGGCCTGACGATGCGACGGCAACCGACGGCCGCAGCCAGGGTGCCGGTGGGCGCGCGCACGGCGAGCGGCAGTGAGGGCGTACGACGTATCATACAACGAAAACCGGAAGCGCGGCACCATGAGCGAGGATACTCTGAATCGGATCTGGACCGTGTTTGAGGAGGCGCTCGAATACGATGATGCCGAGGCCCGCCGGCGCTTCGTCAGACGGCGGTGCGGCGAGGATTTGCTAATGGCCGAAGAAGTGCTGTCGCTGATCGACGCACACGACGCGGAAAGCCTGCTGGACGCGCCCGCCCTCAAGTTTGCGGCTGCGACGCACGGAAATAGCCAGCAGATCGGACCGTACCTGATCCAGGATGAAATTGGCCGCGGCGGCATGGGCGTCGTCTATCGGGCCCTTGACGAACGGCTGAATCGATTGGTGGCGCTGAAGATGCTCCCGCGGCACCTCAGTCAAGATGAGGAAGCGAAGGCCCGCCTTTCTGCGGAAGCGCGGGCCGCGGCACGTCTCGAACATCCAAATATTGCGACCGTCTATGACATCGGCGAAGCACCGGACGGACGCATGTACATCGCGATGGCGTACTACGACGGTGAGACACTGGACGAACGTATAGCCAGGGGGCGGCTGTCCTTCGAAGATGCCGTCGATATTCTGTCGCAGGTAGCATCCGGCCTCGACTGCGCTCACGAGTCAGGGATTATCCACCGCGACGTCAAACCCGCCAATATTATCATCACGGGTACGGGATCCGCCAAAATCCTCGACTTCGGCATCGCAAAGGTTGCCGATCTGAGCCTCACGGGGTCGGGCAATGCGATCGGCACCGTCGCCTACATGAGTCCGGAGCAAGCCCGGGGAGAGGAACTCGATCACCGCTCCGACATCTGGTCTCTGGGCGTCGTTCTGTATGAAGCCCTGACCGCCGAAAGACCGTTCACCGGCGGCTATAACGAGGCCGTAGTGTATGCCATCATGAACGAATCGGCTCCCTTGCCCACCGCCGTGCGGCCGGATCTCCCGAGGGGCGTCGACGGCGTCGTGGATCGAGCCCTGCAAAAGGATCCACGCCGGCGATTCGACAGCGCGATGGGCCTCGTCAACGCACTTACGATGGGGGCCGGAGACTTTACGGCAGACCGAGCCGCCTCATCGTCGCCTGAGCGCGTCCGCGCCACGGTCGTGGTTTCGCAGCTCACCGGATTCATGCAGCTCGTCGACCGGCTCGTACCCGAGGAGCTCCGATCGCTCGCCGAAGCCGTTCGCGACCGTGCTGCCGCCGTCGCCGACGCCCACGACGCAACCCTCCACGAGGTAACCGACGAAACCCTGACCCTCATCTTCGGCGTGCCCAGCGTCCACGAAGACGATTTCGTGCGCGCCGTTCGAGCGGCTCGGGATCTTCACAAGGCCATACGCGGGATCGCGGACGACTTATGCGCCGCGGCCGGCTGCGAGCTGCGCCTCTCGTCCGGCGTCGACACGGGCTCCGTCGTAACTCGACCATCCGACGACGGCGCCCACCTCCGCGTCACGGGCACGGCCATTCAGCGCGCGCGTCAACTTTCGCTGCGCGCCGCGGCGGACGAGATCCTGGTCAGCCCGGACACGGAGCGGCTGATCCGCCCGTTCTTCGAAACAAATGCCGCGGAGGGGGCTGTCATCCGAACAGCGACGGGAACGCTGACGCCGTATCGCGTCGCGCAAGAAACCGGCTCTACGACGCGACTCGAAGCCGGGCGGAAGTCCGGTCTCACGGCGTTTGCCGGACGAGAACGCGACCTGGAATTCATGCTCGAGGCCCTCCAGCAGGCGATCGAGGGTTCAGGGCAGGTGGTCGCCGTCGTGGGCGAGGCCGGCATGGGTAAGAGCCGCCTTCTTCACGAGCTGACCGAGCGTGTCGGCGACGGCGTTCGCGTCCTCCATGGCCGGTGCGCACCGCATGCGAGAAACATCTCCTATCTCCCCTTCAGCGGCGTTTTGCGCGAGCTGCTCATGCTCTCGAGTGATCCTACGGCGGACGAGGTGATCGAACGGGTGCTCACCATCGACGAGAGACTGGAGATCTTCCTGCCGCTCTACCTGCATCTTCTGTCGGTCAAGAGTGAGCCCTATTCGATTCCGGATCTCCAGCAGAACGAGCTCCGGAGGGCCATGATAGAAGCCCTCGCCGGCATCTTCGCACACAGCACCTTAGACGGACCGCTGTTAATGCTCCTGGAAGATTGGCACTGGTCGGATGAAGCATCGCAGGAAGTCCTGAAGCAGCTCGCCGATCTCGCACCCACTCACGCGATGATGGTCGCGGTGACCCATCGTCCCGAATACGAGGGTCGGAGGCTGGGCCACCACGGCATGATCCACCTTAGAGCTCTGGAGCTCGGACCCGCCCAGGCCATGATTGCGTCCATCATCGGAACGACCCACGTTGCCGAGGAGCTCGGCCGACTCCTTCACGAGCGCACCGGCGGCAATCCGTTTTTTCTGGAAGAGATGTGTCAGGCCTTGCTGGAAGAGAATGTGCTGACTCCCGAGGGCGACAGCACCGTGACGGTGCAATCCATGGATGCCCTGGATCTACCCGATACCGTCCAGGCTGTCATCCGCACGCGTCTGCACCGGCTCGGCCCCGAGACTCGGAAGACACTGCGCATCGCGTCGGTCGCCGGACGCGAGTTTTCCAGGCGCCTTCTCGACGACCTGCTGCCGGACGCGTCCAATCTGACGTCGCAGCTCGACGAGCTGAGCGACCTCGGCCTCATACAGAAATCGTCGGTGCTGCCGGAAGTCACGTACCGATTCAAACACGCTCTCACGCAGGAGGTCGTCTACGAGACGCTGCTCCAGTACCAGCGAAAGGCGTTTCATCGTGAGATCGGGGAGGCGCTGGAGAAACTGCATGCAGACCATGAGGATGATCAGCTCGAGGTGTTCATCCACCATTTCAGTCTCGCCGAAGACGCCTACAAAGCCGCTCATTACAGCCGAGCCGCTGCGGGGCGGGCCACACGACTGGGCCAGCACAAAGAAGCCGTCATTTTGCTGGAAGACGCGATCGGGTGGATCAACCTGGAATCGGGCGACGATGCAAATCCGGCGGAATTCGCGCAGCTCATGCTGGATCTGGAACGGGCCTGCGAGGCCACGGGCGATAGAGCGCGACAGCAGATCCTCCTCGACGAGCTGAAGTCCATGGCGCCCCCTGACGGCGACCACGCGCTGTTAGCCGAGGTCCACCTCCGGCAGGGTGATCTGTACGTGCTTCATGGCCGCCTCGACGAAGCCGAGCGGTCACTCGCGTCTGCCATGCAGCACGCCGAAGAGGCTGTCGACGAGGGGCTCCATCGACGCATTCTACGCAGTCTGGGGTTTCTACGCTGGCATCAGGGACGAAACCTCGAAGCCGTCGAGATCAACGAAAAGCTCCTCGAGATGCACAAGAAAAGAGAAGACTTCGCTGCCGCGGTCGGCGATCTG
>CAZXHQ010000386.1:0-4184 GCA_964640145.1 uncultured Rhodothermales bacterium
GGGGGATCGACAGCAACAATCTGGGACGGCACCAGGACGCATCCGCCGGCGCCTTTGCCGCGGCCCGATGGCGAAACGGCCCCCTCGGGGTACGGGCGGCAGGCCACGGCGGCTACGACCCGGCATACGGCTTCGAGCTGACGCCACAGGTCTACGGAGCGCTGGATGGCGGACGCATCCTCCTCCACGCCGGGATCGCGCGGGCCGTGCGGGCTCCGAATTACATCGAGCGCTATTTCAATACGACGCTGGCCAGCCCCCGCGGGCGAAGTCTGGGCCATCCCGATCTGCATCCGGAACGGGCCTGGTCGGTCGAGGGAGGCGCATCCATCTCCGCCGGACGCGGCGTTCGGCTGCACGCCACGGCATTTCGCCGGGTGACGCGCGACCTGATCGACTACGCCATGACGTCACCGCAGGACACCGTCTTTCTTGCCAGAAATCTGCACCGGGTGCGCGCCCGCGGCGTGGAGGCGGAGGTCGAGGCGCGAGGACGCATCCGAACCGCCGAGGCCGTCTTGACGACGGCCTACACCTACCTGGATGCCGACCTCGGGGATGTCGGTGGCGGCGTCTCGTTCAAGTACGCGCTCACGCATGCACGCCACCTCCTGCAGTCCGCGCTGGCCCTGCGACAGGGCCCGTTCGAGATCGGAGGCCGCGGTCTCTACAAGGATCCCATCGACGGCGATGCTTATTTCGTCGCACACCTGCGGGCCGGCTACGTGCATCCGGTCCCGCCGGGCCGCCTGACGATCTCCACCGAGCTTCGGAACGTCTTCGACGCGTCGTATTCCGACGTATTCGACGCGCCTATGCCCCGCCGCTGGTGGATGGCGGGAATTGCCTGGCGGCCCTGAGGTGGGCGTGCGCCTGGAGGATATCTGGCGCCTCGCTTCCCACCTCGAACGCGTTCACCGTCGATTTAAGCAGGACCTCGAGCTTCGGCGGCGGCGTCGCGTCGTAGCGCGCCATGTCGTTCAGGATGCGAAGAGACAGCGCGCAGGCCGTCTGGCGCCGGGCCATCTCGAGGGCCAAGGCACGCTCCTGCGCAGCCTGCTCCTTCAGATCGAGCCCGTCCAGGAGGCGCGCCCGCATCCGGCGCACCTCCGGAACGAAATAATACTCGCCGCGGAGTTCGCATTCGGACAGCACGGCATCGAATTCGTTCACGGCCTCTTCCGTTCGCGCGAGACGTCCCAGAAGCTCGGCCATAAGCGCGGTCGGATAGGCGGTCCAGATCTGGACGCCTGCCTCCTTGAGTGCCTGTAGGCCGTGCCGCATTCCCGTGACGGCCCCCTCGAGGTCGTCTTCCGCGTCGGCCCACGAACGAATGACCCGTCCGACGTTTGCCCAGAAAGGAAAGCCGTAGCGATCTGCCACCTCCACCGTCCGGTCGGCCATCTGGCGCACCGCATCCACCCGTTCCATGTATACGTTGAGTACGCTGTTGAAGCCGCAGGCGAACGCCAGGCTGAACGGATGCCCGATCTCCTCGGCAGCGTGGACGGCGACTCGTCCGACGTCCGACGCGCGGTCGGGCCGGCCCTGCACCCAATGGATGAGCGACAGGTAGGAGAGGCAGCCGATCCTGGGATGCTGGAATGAGAGTCCGGGCGGCGTCGAACTCTTGACCTGGGCAAATCGGTCTAGCAGCGATTCGAGGAGCGTGCGTGCCGCGCCGATGTCGCCCTGCCAGAACCAGGTATGGGCGCGCGTGGAGAGCGCCGAAAATGTACTCAGCGACTTCGGTGCCATCTGCGCGAGCTTCGTCATTCGTTCAGCAAGCACTTCGGCGCGCGCGTGGTTGCCGAGGACGGTGCAATGCGACCAGAGTCCCATCATGGCCGGGATCGATGCCGCGGCATCCAGGGACGGCGCCAGGCCGGCCGCTCGCTCGAAGGCAGCACCCACGTCGGGATGCGTATACCCCTTTCGCTGAAGGTAGGCGCCCGCAACGCCGACGTACAGGTCAAAGACTGTTCGACGCAGTGCATCCGACTCCGGCGCATCACCGACCAGTCCAAGGCCGCGCGTGAAGTAGTCGACCGCTTCCTCGTTCGCCCATCGCTGCTGCGCTTCGTGACCGGCCTTGCACCAGTACGTCGCGGCCTCCTCGGCTTCCCCCGCCTCGGTCAGATGGTACGCGACGGTTTCCATGCGCACCGGATGAGAATCGGCCCGGCCGATCAGATAGCGTGCGAGGCGCCGGTGGAAGCGTATCCTGCTGCTCTTTAGCATCGACTCATAGGCCGCCTCTCGCAGCAGCGCGTGCCGGAAGACGTATCGTTCCCCGCCGGGCGCGACCTCTCTTTCGAGCAGCTGCGCTTCGACGAGCTCGTCGAGCGCCGGCTGGAGCGTGCCCTTCCGGTCCGGCATCGCAGCCTCGAGCAGGTCGAACGTAAAGGAGCGACCGAGAAGGGAGCAAACCTGCGCGACCTCCTTGACCGGCATGAGCCGGTCGAGGCGTGCCATGAGCGAATCTCGAAGCGTCGCCGGAATCGCGAGCTCGGGCATGCCCGAGCGAAGCCGGCATTCATCGGCGAGCTCCTCCAGGAGCCCGGAGTCGATGACCATCTTCGTAAACTCCTGAGCGTAGAGCGGTATGCCCTCGGCTTTCTCCCGGATGTGCTCGACGACGGCATGGGGGAGGTGCCGTCCGTCCGCCGTCCGAACGATTACCGCCTCGATCTGCTCGCCCGACAGCCGAGCCAGGTCGACGCGAGTGAGGGGGCACGAGTCCGGCAGGTCGAACGTCAGATCAAGCCGCGAGGTCAACAACAAGTAGACCCGCTGGGTCGGGATGCGCTCGGCAAAATAGAGGAGGAAGTCACGTGTGGACGGGTCGATCCACTGGACGTCTTCGACGACGAAAAGTAGCGGGCGGTCGGCGGCGAGGCTGCCGAAAAGGTCTTCCAGGACGGCATGGATGCGCGCATGCGCCCGGGACGCGCTGTATCCGACGCCGGACGCCGCCGTCGAGCTTTCCGTCAGCAGCGCGCCCAGAAGCGGAACGACGTCCTCGTCCATGAGCCCATGCTGCCGGGCGACGAACCGGATCATCTCCATCCGATCGGCGGCCGGCTGATCGGGATAGAAGTTGAGCACGCCAGAGAGCCAGTCCACGAGCGGGTGAAAGGGCGTGCTTTCCTGGTTGGGGGCGCAGCGACATACCACCGCATAGTGCGCGTCGCCGCGCACGGACGCACAGACGTGCCGCACGAGGTGGGTCTTCCCCACGCCCGCTTCGCCCACGACGACGGCCGAGCGTCCGGCTCCACCGGCAGCTTCGGACCAGTCGAGCAGGAGCCGGGCGATGTCGTTTTCCCGACCGACCGTACTCAACGGACCGTCGGCCTCTTCGCCTGCAAGCAGGCCTTCGTCGTACCGTTCCTCGAGGACCTGGTAGACGTGCTGCGGGCGAGCGGACCCTTTCAATTCATGAGCGCCGAGGTCGACGCATCGGAAGGCACCCTCGATGAGGCGATACGTCTCCCGGCTAACTACCAGTGTACCGGTCGGGGCGGCGGCCTGGAGGCGCGCCGCGAGGTTGGGCGTTTCTCCCAGGGCCAGCCGCTCCCGGTGAGCGCCGCTGCCCATGGCTTCGACCACGACGAGGCCCGTATGCATCCCGATGCGTAGACGCAGCGGCAGCCCTCGCTGCTCCTCCATCTCGGCACTCAGGGAGGTCATGCGCGCAAGGACTTCGAGCCCGGCCCGAACGGCCTGCTCGGCGACACGCTCGCCCGCTGTCGGATAGCCGAAGTAGGCCAGAATGCCGTCGCCGAGATACTGCGCCACGTATCCGCCCCGGGCCTCGACCCCCTCCACGACGACTTCCTGGACCCGTCGCACGACGGCGGCGAAGTCTTCCGGGTCCAGCAGGTGCGAGAGCCGCACCGACCCGACCAGGTCGCAGAACATCACGGTAATCTGCCGGCGCTCGGCGGGCGGCCGGTCCGTCCGGGAGTCCGACGGATCGGAGCCCCGAGACCCGCTGACCGATCCGCGCAGTGGTCGACCGCAGCGGCCGCAGAACTGAAACTCCTGCGGTACGCTGGCCCCGCAATGTGGACACGTAGCGACCACCGTCTCGATCATGTCACGGCCCTCGAAGGCGCTCGGACGTGCTTCCAGAATGTAGTGAGATCGTGAGCTGGTAAGATACAACAAAGCCCCAGACC
>CAZXHQ010000387.1:0-4179 GCA_964640145.1 uncultured Rhodothermales bacterium
GACTCGCAGGAATCGTAGGAGGGCGTTCTTCACGGCCGCCGGCAAAGGAGCAGCCCGATTCCTCGCCCGAGAGGAGCATAGCGCGCCCGTCCCTCCGCAACACGAAAGCCCGTAGCTTCCGTATTACTCCCGGGAGGAGCATTGCGAACGTCCGTCCCATCCGGCATCCGCCGTTATCCGCCCGAAAAATCGCGGTGCCCGAAGTAGTGCAGCACGTACTTCATCTTCGCCGCCTTTTGCGGGCCGAAGCCGGGCAGTTCTCGCATGCGCCGCTCGATGGTCGGGAAATCCGAGCCGTCGTTCCAGATGTTCGCGGGATCCCCGTCGTATTTCTCCGTGACGAGCTGCGCGACCTGCCAGGTATACTCCGCCATCTTGTTCGTGAAGCGGTGCACGGCGGGCGGCTCGGCAAACGTGGAGCGGAGGACCTCCAGATCCATCTCCGCAATCTTTCGGAAATCGAGATGACCCAGCCGCTCCTGCAGGCGGATCGGCCCCGTAAAAGCGTACTCCGCGCGCATGCGCTGATCGTAAAGAAGTCCTAGAAGCGCCCCCTCCGAACTCCGGCGAAGAAACTCGTCCGCCTCCGGCTCGCCCGTGAGCGTGCCTTCCTGCTTGAAGCGGTCCATCATGCGGACGAGCCCGCCTTCCATGTGGCTGTAATCGATATGAGTCACCGTGACCGTCATACGCGCTACTGGAGCTTCCTGGCTGCCTCTCCGGCGAAATAAGTCAATATGATGTCGGCCCCGGCGCGGCGGATGGAGGTCAATGACTCCATCATCACGTCGTCGTGGTCGAGCCATCCGTTGCGGGCGGCCGCGGCGAGCATGGCGTACTCCCCGCTCACGTTGTAGGCCGCGACCGGGACGTCGGAGGCTTCCTTGACCCGGTATATAACGTCGAGATACGGCAGCGCCGGTTTGACCATGACCATGTCCGCCCCCTCGTCGAGATCGAGCATCAGCTCCCGCAGCGCTTCCCGGCCGTTGGCGGGGTCCATCTGATAGGTTTTCTTATCCGGCGGGATGCCCTCCCGCCGGCGCGGAGCCGAATCGAGGGCGTCGCGGAAGGGGCCGTAGAAGGCCGATGCGTACTTCGCGGTGTAGGAGAGAATTGCAACGTCGGTCCATCCGCCCGCATCCAGGGCGTCGCGGATTGCGGCCACGCGCCCGTCCATCATGTCCGACGGAGCGATGACGTCGGCTCCGGCTTCGGCCTGCACCAGGGCCATCTCGGCGAGGATTTCGAGCGACTCGTCGTTCAGGATCGCCCCGCCGCTCACGACGCCGTCGTGGCCGTCCGAGGAAAAGGGATCGAGCGCCACGTCCGTGACTACGATCACGTCCGGCGATGCCTCCTTGACGGCGCGGACGGCCCGCGGCACGAGCCCTCCGGAGTTCAGCGATTCACTGCCTGTCGGGTCCTTGAGCTCGTCGTCGATCTTCGGGAAGAGCGCCACGCCCGGGATGCCCAGCCCGGCGAGCGCCTGCACCTCGCGGACGAGCTCGTCGATGCTGAGCCGATGCTGCCCGGGCATCGAGGCAATCTCTTCGCGAATCCCTTCGCCCTCCACAACGAACAGCGGGGCGATGAGATGGTCGACCGAAAGCCGCGCCTCCCTCGCCAACCGGCGGATGGATCGACTGCGTCGAAGTCGTCGTGGGCGGATACGCATATTTTTCGTCCGGCGGGCAGCGGCTGGGTCTGCCCGCGCGATGGGTTCGATGTGGTCCAGAAACTGTCGACGGCCGAGAAGCCGTGTTTTACACGGAAATCTTTCGTCGCCATTTGGTGCCTTCGGGCGTGTCCATGACCTCCACGTCCATCCCCTCGAGCCGGTCGCGGATCTCGTCGGCGCGCTCGAAGTCGCCACTCGCGCGGGCCTCCTGGCGATCGCGGAGCAGCTGCTCGACTTCCCGCACGAAGGGGTCCTCGGCGGACTCCTCGCCGCGCCCGAGCTGCTCGTTATGATGCACGATGCCGAGCAGGTCGTTGAGCTTCTCCAGCCAGGCCTTCGCAGACCGCGCCGAGGCCGCGTTGAGTCCCGATCCGAAGCCATGAATGAGCTTGGCGCCCTCGATGGAAGCGGCAATGGCCTCAGGCGTATTCAAATCGTCGAGCATGGCATCGAGCGCCCGTTCGTAGAGGCCCTCGAGGCGTTCTCCGATGCGGTCCTCACCGTTCTCGTCCGTCTCGAGTGCGTGCTCGACAAGCGCTGCGGCTTCCTCAAAGCGCTGCACGTGCTTCGCGCTGGCTCGCAGCTGGTCGAACGTGAAGTTGTACGGCTTGCGGTACTGACCTGAGATGAGCGCGAGCCGCAGGGCCAGCGGATGGATGCCGCGCCCGCCCGCCGATTCGGGCTCGATCAGCTGTCTGACCGTCAGGAAATTGCCGGCGCTCTTCGACATCTTCTCGCCTTCCACCTGAAGAAACCGCGTGTGCAGCCAGTAGCGCGCAAACGGCTTGCCGGTCAGGCTCTCGGCCTGCGCGATCTCACACTCGTGATGCGGAAACTTGTTGTCTTCGCCCCCCGTGTGGAGGTCGAACGACTCGCCGAGGTACTCCTGAGACATGGTGGAGCACTCGATGTGCCACCCCGGAAAGCCCCAGCCCCAGGGGCTGTGCCACAGCATCAGGTGAGTCGGATCCTTCTTCCACAGTGCGAAGTCGCGCCGGTCTCGCTTCTCTGCATCCACCACCGTCTCCCGGTCGCCCTCTTCCAGCTGACTCGACACCGTGTTGCCGGAGAGCTTGCCGTATTCCGGAAACGACGTGACGGAGAAGTAGACGCCCTTTTCGGTCTCGTAGGCGTGTCCTTTCTCGACCAGCTTCTCGATGGCCTTGATCTGCTGCGTGACGTGCTCGGTGGCCCGCGGCCGGACGTCCGGCTCGAGCAGATTGAGCGCGCGCCAGTCCTGCAGCAAGACCTCGGTGAAGTACCGCGCGAGATCCCAGATGTTGGCGAAGCGCTGGCCCTCCCTCGACTTGAGCGCCTTCTCCATTCGGTCCTCCCCGCCCGCGTCGGCCACGTCGTCGTCGGTCAGGTGCCCTACGTCCGTGACGTTCGTGACGTATTTCGTGGTCCAGCCGAGGGCGCGCGCGGTACGCAGGACGAGGTCGGCCGTCAAGAACGCGCGGAAGTTGCCGATGTGTGCGTACGAATAGACGGTCGGCCCGCATGCGTAGAACCGCAGATGGCCCGGCTCGATCGGTTCGATCGCCTCGGTCCTGCGCGCGAGCGTATTGTAGATGCGAAAGCTTTTCTCTGTCATGCCGTCAAAAATCCGTATCGAAGACCGCCCGCAATATATACAACAGAGGCGCCGACGCGAAGTGCCTCGCCGTATGAAACATGCCGCAAACCTGCACGCGGCGAGAAGGTCCTGTAAGGACCTTTCCGCTTCGCCGGTGATCGTAGAGGGATATCCGGCCGAAAGCGCAGCTCTCTAGCGCTGCCGGATCACTTCCCAGACCAGATGCTCGATCTCGGGCAGGATGAGCTCCTCGCTGGCCAGGCGGACGGCGTTTGTGGAGCCGGGCAGGGCGAACAGGAGGACCTCACCGACGAGTCCCGCTGCCGCCCGCGAGAGCATCGCACCGGATCCGATCTCTTTGTAGGACAGCATCCGGAAGAGTTCGCCGAAGCCGGGCAGTTCCTTGTCGAACTTCCGGCTGACGACCTCGATCGTCGTATCGCGCCGACTGATGCCCGTCCCGCCGTTGGTGACGACGACCTCGCATCTCGCGGCCAGCTCGTCGATGGCCGTCTCGATCCGGGCCGCCTCGTCGGGCACGATGCGGGCCTCGACCACCTCGATGCCGGCTTGCTCGAAGGCGTCGCGCAGGTACCTTCCGCTCGTGTCCGTCTCGACCGTGCGCGTGTCGCTGACGGTGATGACGGCCGCGCGGACGGGCGTCTGGCGGGAGCGCCTGCGGTGTTCCTCGTAGCTCATGCGACCCGGTCTTTCTCGCCGTACCATCTCGGGGGATCGTAGCCGTGGCCGCCCCACGGTCGGCAGCGAAGCACGCGATGGGCCGCCAGCACGAAGCCCTTCGCGGCCCCGTATTTCTCGATGGCCTGGAGGGCGTATTCCGAGCAGGAGGGCGTAAACCGGCAGCTCGAGCCCAGGTGCGGGGAGAGGACGTACTGGTACGCCCGCACGCAGCCCGCCAGGA
>CAZXHQ010000388.1:0-4160 GCA_964640145.1 uncultured Rhodothermales bacterium
CGCCGGCTTCGATCTCCGTGCTCGATGCCCAGGAGATTGCATCGAACGTCGTGCCGTCGTCTGCGGCCGTGCTTCGCAACACGACCGGCGTGGACCTGGCCCAGACCGGGGTGGACCGCTACGAGATCGTGCTTCGCGGCTTCAACAATGCGTTTTCGGGGGCGACGTACGTGCTGACCGACTACCGCCAGGCCGCGGTCGCCTCGCTGGGCGTAAACGCCTATAACATGATGCCCATCACGCAGCTGGATCTCGAGCGCGTGGAAGTCGTGCGCGGACCAGGATCCGCCCTCTACGGCGCGGGCGTCGACGCCGGCGTGGTTCATTTCATCACCAAGGATCCCTTTACCTATCCGGGCACCACGGTGAGCGTCGGCGGCGGCTCACGAAGCATGTTCCTCGCCTCGGGCCGTCACGCGGGGGTCGTGAACGACAGGTTCGGCTATAAGATCGTCGGCAATTTCTCCAGGGCGGAAGAGTGGCACTTCGATCCGGCGGACCGGCTGGACAGCCTGCAGCTTGCAAGCTTCCGCGAAGAGGCGCTTCCCGTGGACTACGGCAACCACAAGTACAACGTCAACGGGACCGTCTCCTACCGTTTCCGGCCCGACGTGACCCTCACGGCGAACGGAGGCTTTGCCTCGTCCAAGAGCATCTTCCTCTCGGGCATCGGCACCCTTCAGTCGAACGGGTTCGGCTACTCGTATGGCCAGCTTCGGCTCGATGCCGGCGGCTTCTTTGCCCAGGCGTACGTTAACGCCAACGACGCCGGGGACTCCTTCGTCTACCGAGCGACGGCCATCGAAGAGGTCGTCGACAACTCGCTGCTGTTCAACGCGCAGACGCAGTACGATTTCGGGCTGATGGAGGACCGCCTGCGGCTGATCGTGGGGGCCGACTACGAGCTGACGATGCCGGATACAGAGGGCACGATCAACGGCCGCAATGAGGACGACGATCAGATCCAGGAGGTCGGTACCTACGCGCAGGGGACGGCCGTCCTGCACCCGAAGCTCGACGCCACGGTCGCCCTGAGAGCGGACCACAACAACGTGGTCGATGCCGTGCAGGTCTCGCCGCGGGCGGCGCTGGTGTTCAAGCCGACGACCACGCACAGCCTGCGGGCGACCTTCAACCGCGCCTTTTCGTCCCCCGGTACGAATTCGCTCTTTCTGGATATCAACGCCGGCTCGGCCGGACCGCTCACGATCCGCGCGCGGGGAGCCGCCGACGGCTTCACGTTCGACCGGCTCGAATCCGGCGGCTTTACGGCCAGCAGCCTTCTCTCGTACAACTTTGGCAATACGAGGTATCCGGACGGCGAGGCGTTCTCCTCCGAAGCCATGCGGCTCGGTCCCCTGTACGCCGCGATGTACGGCGGTCTCGCCGGCTCGCTCACGGACCCTGCAGAGGTGCCCGCTCCGCTCGATCAGATGTCGCCGGAGCAGCTCGATCAGCTCGTCGAGCTCCTGAGTCCGGCCCTCACGCCGGTCGAGGGCCGCGTCGACGCGCGCATGGGCTACGTAAACCTGACCTCCGGCGAGGTGGACCGGTTTACGACGAGCGTGACGGACGTTGTCCCCCTCGAGCAGACCATCAGCCAGACCTACGAGCTCGGATATAAGGGGCTAATCGGCGAGCGGCTGCTGGTCGCCGTCGACGGGTACTACGTCCAGAAGAAGAACTTCGTAGGACCGCTCGGCGTCGAGTCACCGTTCATGCTCGTTCCGGCCATCCGGCAGGCGTTCCAGACGTCTGTGGCGACGGGCATCTCGCAGAATCCGCAGTTGATGGAAGCCCTCGGGCAGATGCAGGAAAATGGGCTGCTTCCGCCGAACGTTCCCGTCGAAGCCGCCGCGGCGAGCCTCCTCCTCGATCTGGCGGCCGCCCGGTCCAGCTCGCTCGAAGGGCTGTTTGCCGGCCGGAGCGCTATCTCCGACGCGTACTCGCCGGTGGGCATCGTCCAGCCTGTCGAGAACATGATTCCGGGGCAGCTTCTGCTGACGTATCGCAACTACGGCGACGTCGAATACTACGGCCTGGACGTCTCCACCCAGCTTCTCGTTACCGACCGGCTCAGTCTCTTCGGCAACCTCTCGTGGGTCAACGACAACTTTTTCGACGCCGAGGAGCTGGCAGAGGAGGGGACCACGCTCGAATTGTCGATGAACGCTCCGAAGACGAAGTTGAAGGCCGGATTCGACTACCGCGCCCCCGGAGGGTGGCGCGCCGGCGCCTCCGCACGGCACGTCGGCGAGTTCACGGTGCGGTCGGGCCCCTACGAAGGGGTCGTCGACGCCTACACGATGCTGGACCTCGCCGCGGGATACGATTTCGGCGCCTACCTGTCCGGGTTAAGCCTCGACGTGTCCGTTCTCAACGTACTCGACCAGCGGCACCGCGAGTTCATAGGGGCGCCGCAGATCGGCCGCCTGGCCCTCGCGAGGTTCACGTATGATCTGCCGTAGCTGCGTTCAGCGCGGCTGCCCTCGCCGGGGCCCTTGGCGGGATCTTCACGACCCGTTCGCGTTGACTACCGCAGGCGCATTGGCTAGTTTTTCGTGTTCGCTCGGCGCACGCCGACATCTGAAGAGAACGGCCGCTCCGAGAGCCGCTCTCACCCGTCCTTGCAGTGCTGCAGATTAGATCATGCCGGCAGAATTCTTACCGCTCTTGATCATGATGGCGTTGGCCATGGGGATGGCCTTCTCGCTCCTCAAGGGCGCCGATCTACTCGGGCCGCGGCGCCGCAACCTGATCAAGCAGGCGGCCTACGAAAGCGGCATGGACCCGGTCGGTACGGCCCACGAGCGCTATTCGGTGAAGTTCTACCTGGTCGCGATGATCTTTATCGTCTTCGACGTCGAGGTCGTCTTCATGTATCCCTGGGCGGTGAGCTTTCACGATTTCATCGATGCCGGCGTGGCATTCGGCGCCCTCGCCGTCGTCTGTTTCTTCATCGTGATCCTGGGCATCGGTCTCCTCTACGACATCAAGAAAGGCGGATTGGAGTTCGACTAGACGGGCCAGGCTGCTCCAGGAGAGTCGCTGCCCGGCCGCGGCGCTGCAGGTGCTCGTAGGTTCGGTGAGGACGCAAGACTCAGTCCTTGATCGACCCGTTCGAGGCGGCTCGCCGACGTGGCGGAGGGGGTTCGCTGCTCGCCGAGGTGCTCGAAGGGATCGCACCGAGGCGCTCGAGACGCGTCGCCGGTTCGGCCGAAACAGAGAATACGGTGGCACATTAAACGGTGCAAGATCCCCGCGGGTAGATCAACAGACGATGACGACGATGACTTCGAACAGTGCCTTGAACGAGGGCTTCCTTACCACTCGGGTGGATGCGGTCCTGAACTGGGCGCGGTCCAACTCCCTGATGCCGATGCCGATGGGTCTGGCATGCTGCGCGATCGAGATGATGGCGTTTGCCGGCCCGAAGTATGACGCGGCTCGTTTCGGCTCCGAGGCGATGCGGTTCTCGCCGCGACAGGCCGACCTCATGATCGTTGCCGGATGGGTCTCCTACAAGATGGCGCATGCCATTCGCCGCGTGTGGGACCAGATGGCCGATCCGAAATGGTGCATCGCGATGGGCGCGTGCGCCTCTACGGGCGGGATGCACCGCTGCTACGGCGTCGTCCAGGGCTGCGACAATTTCCTGCCGGTCGACGTCTACATTCCGGGCTGCCCGCCGCGTCCGGAGGCCGTCACGCACGCACTGATGGACATCCAGGAGAAGATCCGCAACGAATACTCCGTGGCGCAGGACTATGAGACGGGGCCGGATCTTCCGGCGCCCCGTGTGCCCGAGACCGGTCTGCTCGATCTCAGCCGATGACCTCTCTCGGACCTGCTGGATCCTCCCTCCCCCGCTGTTCTAGTTTGTGCCGGCGCAATAGAGAACGATACGATGCGAAAGGACGCCGATAACGTCGTACCCAAGGTGGAGGCCGGCCGGTCTCATCAGGAACTGAAGTTTTTCTTCACGCCGGTGGACGAGCCGAAGCCGGGGGTGGAGAACCGCCACGCCCAGGCGACCACCCATCTGCCGGACGTCGTTCAGGCGATTCGCGAGCGGTTCGGTGACGCGGCATCCGAGGACGTGTTGGAATACGCCGGTGAGCAAACCGTATTCATCGACAGGAGGCGCATAGCGGACGTCT
>CAZXHQ010000389.1:0-4155 GCA_964640145.1 uncultured Rhodothermales bacterium
CTAGGGCTTCTCCGTCGCGACGAAGTCGGCGCGCTCGCCGGCCGGTGTTGACGTGACGTTGGTAATCTCCACACTGAAGGTCTTCTCTTTCTCCCGGCTTCTATCGTAAAGGATGCCGCTAAACGTCACCTCGTCATCCTCGTCGATGTTGGAGATGTCTTCACCGAAGAAGACCCCCTGGTATTTCTTACCGAAGACGGTCTTCTTGGAAAAGGAAAACCCCTCTCCCTCGATGTCTTCGAGCGTTGCGTGGTGGAGGTCATAGAGACTCATTCTACCGAGGCGATTAGTTAGACTCAGTTGCTATCGGTGGAAAAGCGATACGCTCATTTTTCCACGACTGTAATATTTGTATGGGTTGCGACGGGCAAATGGTCCGCTCTCGCGCCGCCGGCGGGCGCGGGCGGCGTGGCGTGGAGCGTTGGGGCGACCCTGCGGCCGGCAGCCTCGATCCTCTCAGCACGCAGGGATCGTCAGAATCGTCGGTGATTCGCTGCCGTCCGCAACGAGGCCGGTGCGATCGGGGATCGTCGCGTGGTCGTTCGTGTTGAAACTGGCCGTGGAAGCAGCCTGGTCGCTCTTCGGTCGACCGGACGAGCCGATTTCGATGTTTCCTTCCCACCGGGCGGCTCCGGATCGCGTTCGTGCTCGTCGTCGGGGACCCTCGGAGGCTGTGAATGGAAGGGACGCCGCGTTCGCGAACTCTCAGCACCCGTATGTCCGACCACACTTCGTTCGACGCCGCCGTCGTCAAGCAGGCACGCGACGGTGACGGAGCGGCCTTTCGCCGGCTCGTCGGCAAGATTGAGCCGATGCTTCGCGCGTTCTTCGTCTCGCGCCTGGGGCGTCGAACCGACGTGGACGACCTGGTGCAGAACACGCTCGTGCGGCTGCACCGCGGTATCTCCGATCTGAAGGACGCGGAGCGCCTCAAGTCCTTTACGATGCGCGCGGCCGTATTCGAGCTTCAAGACTACTACCGCGGCCGCTACAGCACGAAGGAACGCCTCTTCGATCCGGTCCGTCCGCCCAAGACGGGCAGTGAGGAGCCGTACGCTGCGGCGACTGTGGACGTCGAACGGGTGATGAGCATCCTCACCGAAAAGGCCAGGACGATTCTCGAGATGCGTGAATACGGGTACCGGTACGAGGAGATCGCCGACTCGCTCGGCACGACGGAGGCGGCCGTCAAGATGCAGGTCAAGAGGGCCCTCGACAAGCTGCGGGATACGTTCGAGGACACGTGACAGGTCGGCGGACGCGTTACTTTTTGATCGCTCGCGGCGGCTCCTAGAAAGAACGGGCCATCGCGCCGGGTCGACGGCCGCGCGCACCGAATCGCGGTTCGGAGCTGCCCGCCGGCCATGAGTCGTCACCGCTATCGTTGTACACCCACCAGAACGGATGATGGACGCCTCGACCGAACTCATCGCTTTTTACGAGGATCTGTCCGCCAGGCAGGCGGAGGAGCTGCGGGCGGTCCTAGCGACGGATCCGTCTGCCGCGGAGCTTCTCCGGAGCTGGCGGGCCGTGCGAGCGGCGATTCGACGGGATCTCGAGACGGCGATGGTCGACCGGGAGGTTTTCGCCCTGTATGTTCTCGGCGAAGCCGGTCGAGACGCGGCGCTGACCGCTGAGGACCGGCGGCGGCTGCAGGAAGCCGCGCCGATCATTCGCGAGGCGCTGCGACGGCGCCCGTCGCTTGCCGCCATCGCGGGCTCGGTGCATACGGAGGCCGAGATCTTCGAGGCGCTATGGAGCGAATGGTTCGGTGCCGAGTCGGGCCGCGATGACCGGCCCGATAGAGGGTTCCGAGACAAGACGCGGCGGCGCGACCGCGCCTCGACGGCGCGGCGGTCTCGTTCCGGTCGCTGGGCCGTTCGCGCCGGCATCGGTGCGGCCGTGATCGTTTTTGCGGCTCTGCTGCTACTTGTGGGCCGGCGCGACGGGGCATCGGTCACCGTGGCGACCGCCTCCGGGGAAATGCGCCTCGTGGAGCTCGGCGATGGATCCAGCGTCCGCATGCTCGGCGGGTCCCGGCTGTCGTACGTGCCCCGGCAGGACGCATCGCCGCTGGATCGGCAGGCCGAGTTCGAGGGGCGGGGATTTTTCGAGATCGCGGAGGCCGACCGCGGATACGTCGTCAAGACGCCGAACGCTCAGGCGGTGGTCCTGGGGACCTCGTTCGGCGTGCGGACCGCGGACGAGCAGACGGAGGTCGTGCTTGCGGAAGGCCGCCTCGCCCTGTCTGCGCGGGATGCGCCGGATCAGACCGTCGACCTCGCCCCCGGCCAGATGAGCCGGGTGGCGGCCGGCGGAGGTCCGTCCGCCCCCCTCGACGTTCGCGTGCACGATCGGCTTGCCTGGACGGGCCTTTTCGTATTCCAGGCGGCGCCGCTCCGCGATATTCTCGCCCAGCTCAGCCGCTTTTACGACACAGAGGTCACGGCCGATGACGCCTTGCTCGACGAAGAGGTCACGGGTCGGTTCGAGCAGGGCCGGGAGCTTCCGGAAATTCTGGACGTCATTGCGTCCGCGGTCGGTGCGCGGCTCCGGCCCGGAAGCGAGGGGTTTCACATCACGTCGCCGTGACGCGGCGGAAGGGTCGCGCCATCCGCACCTCGCATCGATTCGCATTGAAGTCTGACCGTTGCGGGATTATCTTTTGCCCCGGCCTGCATGGTGGCAATTCGATATCCTCGGCGGCGTGCGTAGACTCCTCTTCATACTCTTCGCGATCATCGTTGCGCCGTCTGCGACCGCGCAGCTGATCAGCATCCATGCCCACGATGATCTCCTCCGCGATGCACTGCTCAGCGTGCGTGACCAGGCGGGCGTCGACATCGTTTTTTCGGAGCGACTGGTGCGAGGCGAGCGGTCGACGTGTTCGTACCGGGGAGAGGTCGTCGACGACGCTCTCACGTGCGTCCTGCGCGGAACCGACCTGAAGCCCCAACGGGTACGCCGCCGCCAGTACGTCGTCGTAGAAAGCGGGTCCGGAACGTCGGAGCCGTCTCCCCGCCGCACGCTGTCGGGCTTCGTGGTCGACGAGGAGACCGGGGAGGTTCTCCCGGGCGCCCATGTCTTCCTCCCCGACCTCCGGGTGGGGACCGTCACAAACGAGGCCGGCTACTTCGCGCTGCCGACCCTGCCGGCAGGTTTATATCGCGTTCGGTTCTCGTTCCTGGGCTATGCTGCGGAAGAGATCCGGCTCTCGAGCACGTCGCCGGTCCATACCGTCTCGCTCATGCCGGTAACGCTCGCAGGGGGCGCTATTCTGGTCGAGGAACGGTACGGCGATGCACCCGAGTTCAGCAGCGTGCCCGGCATGCTCGCCGAGTCGGTCAGCCGTTTGGAGGCCCTTCCGTCTTTTTCGGGGGAATCGGATCTGTTTCAGGCGCTGCAGTGGTTTCCCGGCATCCGCAAGACGGGGGAGGTAAATGGCGGGATGGTCATACGAGGAGCGCCGCCCGATCAGAATCTCTATATGCTCGACGGCGCGCCCGTCTATCATCCGTGGCACGCTTTCAGCCTCATTTCGATTTTTCAAACCGAGACGTTCAAAGACATCAAGCTCTACCGGGGCTCTTTTCCGGCGAAGTACGGAGGGCGCATCTCGTCCGTGCTGGATGCGCAGATGAAGGACGGCTCGCAGCGGGACCCGCAGGCGCTCGTCGCCCTCAGTCCCCTCAGCGGCCGCTTCGTCGTCGAAACGCCGGCCACGAGAAACAGCTCCTTTATGGTAGCGGGGCGCCGTTCGTACCTCGATAAGCTCATCGGCCGCGAGCATCCCGTCGAGAACGATGCGGGGCGACGCGACACGCTGCGGACCGGCTACTACTTCTACGATACCAGCGCGAAGTTCACGCATCGCTTCGGTCAGGGTGACCGCCTCTCGGTCAGCTTTTACCAGGGCGGCGACGTCCTCGATCTTCGTCTTCCGTTCGACCTCTCACTGGATTTTTCGTCGTGGCTCCGACCGGTGGATTTGTTTTTCGAGATCGCCCACCGGTGGGAGAACCGGCTGCTCAGCAGCCGCTATCAGCATCTGTTCTCCGACCGGCTCTTCGCGACGCTGACGGGCTATACGTCGTCGTACGGAGCGCGCGAGGCGGCACTTTTGAGACCGACCAGTACCTCTGCGATGGAGTCGGA
>CAZXHQ010000390.1:0-1385 GCA_964640145.1 uncultured Rhodothermales bacterium
CTTTGCCTGCTTCCTGCCTGCGAGACGATCGCGCCGGCTCAGATCAATTCTGTTCCGGCGTGGAGGTAATCGGCACCTCCGCAGCGGTCTTCACGTAGATGGCGAGCAGCTCGCCACGTCGGTCGGCCCCGACGCCGAGAAAATGGTCCGCAACCTTGGCGCCGGTGCTCGGCTCGCTCACCTGCTGCAGGATCACGCCGTTCGCGCCGAGTTTTGCGGCCGTCTTGCGGACGGTCTTGAACATCTGAGCCTCATCGGTCATGGCATGGTCGCCGCGCGCGTAGATGAGCGCAATCTTTTCATATTCGGCCGGGATGTCCCGTTCGTGCACGTAGATCACGACCTCGTCCGGATGCAGCGGCGGATACGTGCGGCCCGTCAGCGGCGTCACGCTCGTCGAGATGCAGCCGGTCAGGAAAAGGACGGCCAGGAGGGCCGAAGTGGACACGCGGTACGTAATCGAGTCGATCATGGTCGTCGGGGCAGTTGGTGGTTATGATTCCACGTCCGGTCGCAGCTCTTCGAGGAGAAGAAGCGCCGCCGACGCCGCGGAAAGGAGAGACCTGGTTCCGGATTCGAGCGAGGCGTGAAGCGTCACCGAACCCCTGTTGACGACCTCGACGGCCGCCACGGCACCCTCGGCGTCCGCGACGAAATAGCCGCTGGTCGATGCGCCGGGAAGGCTCTTTTGCAGCTTCGACGTGCCGCGGACGGCGTAGGTGGACGCGTCGCCGTCCAGACGGCCCTCCAGCGGCCGCTCGCGATCCTCGCTCAGCGTCAGCAGCCACGTCGCGGAGCCTACCGCCTCGGTAAGTGCACAGCTCAGGCGGGAACGATTCCTCAGATCAAGGTCGACGATCGGCGTGCGGACGGCGCCTCTCTCGAGTGCGGTCTCACATTTCACGAGCCAGGCGTCGACTCCGTTCTCGCGCAGCGTGAAGGAATAGGACTGCCGCCGCTCGAGGTGCTCGACGGCATCAGTCCCACGGTCGCGCTCCCTCGTCCAGGAACGTCGCACACTTCCTGCCTCATAGGGTCCGAAACGTATCGTCTCGCGCAGCTTCAATCCCTGGCGCCCTTCCACCGCCCAACGATCGCCGGCGGCGAGGTCGTCGGGAACGGGCATGCGTGCCGCCTGGCAGGCGGGCAGAAAAACGAGGAAAACGATGAGGCAAAGGCGCCGAGCGGCCCAGGTCGCGGGTCCTGACATTGCGGTGGCGGATCTCTCCGGTCGATGTGGTACGGTTGCCGGCTCGAAGAATGCGAGCACTGGCGGCTGAATTGGGATGCGAAAGATACGGCGGATCGCCATTCTGACAAATAGCCGGCGGCCCTATACAAAAATTTCTCGAAAGGAGCCCGGCCGGCAACGGGCCGCTGCTTCT
>CAZXHQ010000390.1:1485-4139 GCA_964640145.1 uncultured Rhodothermales bacterium
GTTTCGGAAGCGCACTTTCTTGCCGGCTTCGTACGATTCGCCCGGGTGCACCTGCAGTCCGATGGTCCCCCGCCGGGGCACGCCCTGCGTGGTCTCGGCCGTATGCTGGAAGTCCGTGACCAGCTCGCCGTTGAGCCAGAATCGGATGCGGCTGGGCTCGCCTTCGATCCGTACGCGGACGTCGTTCCAGGCATCTTCCCGGAAGTGGTCGATCCCGTCGGGATTGGAATGAACCCCGCCCTGCGTCCACGGCAGATAGATGGCACCGATGTCGCCGCCTTCGCGGTAGTCGAGCGTGACCTGGTGGCTCTTTCCGTCCTCACCTACGCGGAGGAAAATGCCGCTGTCGACCGGATAATCGAGCTGCGTTTCCAGCTCCAGCTCGAAGTCGCCGTACTCCTCGGTGGTGACGAGGAAGCCGCCGTGTCCGGGCGGGTCCTGGTCGCCCTCGATGGCGCCGTCGACGACGTCCCATTGGCCGCCGACCTGATCCTCGGGAAGCCCCATGTGGCGCTCCCAGCCCTCGAGCGTCTCGCCGTCGAAGAGCGTGACGTACTCGGTGGTGTCCTGCAGTTCGGCGCTTCGTGCTGGGTCGTCGGCGCTCCGCGCCGCGTCGTCGGAATCGGGCGAACAGGCGGCCGCAAAGAGCACGAGACATGCGATGAGGCTGGCGGAGCGACGCGCGACGGTGCGGGATGAGATGGAGATGCCGACGAGGCCCGGTAGGGTGCGGATCGAGATGAACATGACGGAGACTTTTGTGCGTGTATGGATACGGATGCGTGCGGGGCTACGTTGAAGGTGGTACGACCTCACATCGTCCACGGATGCCGCATCGACCGGCGCAGAAGCCGGTCGGCGGACGGATTTCCGACGATTCTTTCCCGGGCATCGTCCCAATGGACGGTGGATTCGGTGCGGTAGGCGATGTTGGCCAGCAGACCCGCCTTGGAGAGCCGGTGACCGTATTCGACGCGGCAGGTCGTATCGAGATTGCGCGCCTTGACGCCGTCGATAAATTCGCGCAGGTGACCCGGCGAGTCCGGAATGTGCAGGGAGGGAGCCGGGAAGTCCGGCGCCGCGCGGCCGTCGACGTGCACTTCGTGTTCGGTATAGCTGGTCACCAGGGTGGCATCCTCGCCTACGAACACCGCGCCGATGTGCCCCATGTGCTCGTATCCGGGCAGCGGCCTGGGGTGGAGCGTGTAGGTCATGAACAGGTCCGGAAAGGCGAACGTGGCATGGACGACGTCGGGCGTCTCCGTGCCGTCGGTGAGGTAATAGCGTCCGCCCACGGCGGAGATCTTCGTCGGCGCGCCGAGATCCAACGCCCAGAATGCCACGTCGGCGATGTGGCACCAGAAGTCGATGAAGGTGCCGCCGGAATAGTCCCAGAAATGGCGGAAGGTGCCGTGCGAGCGAAGCGGATTGTAGGGCCGGTCGGGTGCCGGACCCAGCCAGAAATCGTAGTCCAGCCCGTAGGGCGGCGTCTCATTTTGCGGATTCCCACGGTCCTCCGTATCCGACGTCTTCCACAGATCCACCCGCGTGATGCGTCCGAGCTGTCCGCTCCGGATCCGCTCCACCACCCGACGGAAATTGGACTCGTCGTTGTGAATGTGGTTGCCCATCTGGGTGACGCGCGCGTGGGTCGCGGCGGCCTCGACCATCGCTCGGCCTTCCGCAACGCTGTAGCTGAGCGGCTTTTCGACGAAGACGTCTTTGCCGGCCTCGCAGGCGCGTACGGTGGGGATGGCGTGCCAATGGTCGGGTGTCACGACGGCGACAGCGTCCAGGTCCTGACGGTCCAACAGGCGCCGGAAGTCGCCGAAGGCCTCCGGCGCGCGGCGGCGGCTCTCCCGTACGATGGCCACGGCCTCGTCGAGGTGCCGGCGGTCGACGTCGCAGACGGCCCCGATCTGCACGTCGTCGTGGCCGAGGAACTCCCGCAGCCGGTTCTTGCCCATGCCGCCGACGCCGATCATCCCCAGGACGACCGTATCGCTCGGGCTGGCACCGGCACGACCGATCATCGGGGCGGCCGCGCTTCCATCGGAGGCCAACGAACGGCAGCCGGCAAAGGCCAGACCGGTGAGCGCCGCGCCGGCGGACTTCAGGAAGGTGCGTCTGGAGGCGCTGTGTTCTGGTTCGGACATGGCTGGAGGAATCTAGCCGTCCGGACGGCCCGAGGCAAGCGCCACGAACGCCGCCGTCATGCTTCGAGGAGCACCGCGACGGAGATCGACCCCAGCTCCGGGACGAGCGTCGCCTCGACGTGGCCTTCCTCCTCCACGACGGCCGTCGTTTCGTAGCCGGAAGCGGCCGGATTGCGGAAGCATTCGATCCGACGCTCTGGCAGATTGACGATCCACACCTCCGGAATACCCGCCGCCGCGTAGAGCGGCAGCTTGACGTCTCGGTCGAACCGGAGCGTCGCGCCGGCCACCTCGATGAGTAGCAACACGTCGGATGGGTCGGGCACCACCGTTACGTCGCGCGTTCGTCTCAGAAGCACGAGATCGGGCTCCGGTTCGGAGTACCGGCTCAGCCGCACGGGATTCCGAATGCTGACTTCGGCGACATCTGATAGACGATTGCGTACCCTACGTTCCCCATTGATGGTTACGCCCTCGCGATACGTCCTCATGGTACGT
>CAZXHQ010000391.1:0-4126 GCA_964640145.1 uncultured Rhodothermales bacterium
AGGTGAGGAAGTCGCCGTCGACGTCCACGATGTCCGCGTGGTGCGGGTACATGTGCCCGGCGGCGATGGCCTGGTTGTAGTCCTGCTCGCTGCGCTGCGAGTCGAAAGCGTCGTTGCCCGAGAGGATCGGGTGGTCCGAGTCGATGTGCCCGGTCGTCGAGGGCTGCGCGGGATCGTCGGTCTCGTCGGCGGCGGAGGCGTCGGCGTGCAGCGTGACGGTGCCGAGGAACTGCGGCGCCGTGAGCCGGCCGGTCGTGTCGCCAGGGGCCTCCGGGACGGCGCGCCAGCCGGAATTGTCGACCAGGCCGAGCTTGGGATAGCCGGCCTCGTCGAACACGGCGGCGTCGGAGTTCTGGGCGTTGCCGAGCCAGGTGTACTGCGCGCGGAAGTCGACGTCGTAGTCCTCCATGCCGTCGCCGACGATGTCGTTCATGACGTTGGCGCCCCAGCCGTCCGGCCCGCCCGGCTGGTACTGCCAGTCCGTGATGGTGTAGCGCTTCTGAAAGTGGAGGTAGACGCCGTCGAGCGTCTGCTCGACGTCGGGCTCGCCGTCGCCGTCCTGATCGCCGGTGTTCGTGAGCACGTATTCCTGGATGTGGTAGTTGTCGTTGAACTCCTGGTCAAAGGCGTAGACCCACCGCTCGTAGTCGATGCCGAGTACGGTGCCGACCTTCGTGTAGACCATGCGGTCGGCCGGAAGGGTCGGATCGACCTCGTCATTGTCCGGGAAGTAGTCGATGCTCTCGACGCGGTCCCCGCTGGGGAGCTGCACGATCACCTCGGGGGGCTCGAAGCGGCTGACCGTCCGGAACTCCGTCGGGAAGAGCTCGCCGGCGCCGCCGACGCGGGGGCCGACGTGCGCGACCATGTAGGAGAGGTTCTCGCCGGACATGATCTCGACGTTGCGCGCGCCGATCCACATGACGCCGACGCGCATGTTGTCCTGCTCCATGATGCGGGGCCAGCGAAGGCTGTGTCCGCTGAACCAGCCTTCGCGCTCACCGCCGATCTCGCTGTATACGTTCACGAGATTGCCGACCGCCAGCGGCTTGTTCTGGAACTGCGCGAGCGCTCCGTCCGGGAGGACCATCCAGAGTACCATCGGGAGGAGAAGCCCGAGCTTCAATCTTCTATCAGACATTTTTTCGACTAGACGTTTGCTGTATTCACGGTGCCCTTCCGCCGTGCACCTCCCGACGAGACGGGAGGCGTCTCGCACGGACCACGGGTGCGGCCACGCAGACCGGTGCCTTTAAAGGGAGAGGCGCATGCCGAAGAAGACCCTGCGCGGGAATAGGTAGTGGAACGACGACAGATTCGGCGGATCGATGTAGTCCTTATCCAACGTCCCCGGGATGTCGTCGCCGTAGACCGGCTCGCCGTTCTCTGACGGAACGTAGAACTGCTCCCAACCCTCGACCATCTCCTGCGGCAGCCGCAGCGAGTTCATGTACTGATTAAAGTCTTCGCCGGCCCCGAACGACGAGGCGTTGAAGTTCTTCAGGTTCAACACGTTGAAGATGTCGACGTACAGGTTGACGGCAGTTCCACCGGTGAGCATCACGTTCTTGCTGATGCGCGCGTCGACGTTCCGGAAGTGGCGCCAGTGCATGTTGCTCTGCACGCCCGAAACCGGCTCGCGACCGGTATACGTGAAGTACTCACCGTGCTTCCACTCACCGAGCAGGCTCAGGCGCAGATCGCCGAGAACCTGGAAGCCGCCCAGGTCGGGACCGAAGTCTTCCGGGGTGATGATCTCGAGGTTGGCCCGGGCGAAGGGCCGCGGCAGCGGCTTGTTCTGGTAGTAGTCCGTCGTGCCGCGCTCGTAGCGGATCTGCTCGATTCGATTCTCCCGGTAGGAGGGGAAACCGAAGTTGCCGCCGGAATCCACCATGTAGGTGTAGTTTATGAAGCCGCGGATCCACCTGCCGGCGCTCTTGAAGAGGCTGATCTCGACGCCGCGCGTGTCGCTGTAGGAGTCCGGCACGTTCGTGTCGTAATCGATCAGTCCGTCCCGGCTGATGAAGGACACCTGCCGCGGCTGGTTCTTCGAGTCGCGGTAGTATCCGGCAACGCGGACGAGGAACTGATCCAGGAAGCTCTGCTCGTACCCCAGCTCGTACTGGATGGTGAGCATCATCGGATTGTTCGGGTTCGCAATCTGGAAGATGCCGTCGTCCTGAAAGCGCCGCGTGAGGCGATACAGATCCTGCGGCTTCGGACGCTGGTAGGCGTGCCCGTAGTTGAAGTAGAGCTTGCTCGCCTCGGTCACGGGAAACGAGACGCCCACGCGCGGGCTCAGCGCGATCTGCGGGCTGACCCGGTCCGTGTCGATCATCTCGTCGAAAGCGTCGACATTCTTGCCCAGGAAGGCGTCGCTGTATGGATCGTCGTAGACATACCACTCCGTGTTCGGGTCCATATAGTCGAGCCGGAGGCCGACATTGGCGATCATGCCCTGAAATTCGAGCTTGTCCTGGACGTACGCGGCGGCGTAGATCTCCGTCTTGTTCCACCGGCCGTAGACGTCGTTCGGGTTGATGAGGGCGTCGACAAAGCCGAAGTTGATGTCCTGCGGGCCCACGGTGAGCTCCAAGCCGGTCTCGACGAGGTTGGTGCGATTGACCTGGCTCGTGAGATCGAAACGGGCCGAATACTGGGTGACGCTGGAGGTGTCACGAAACTCGGCCCAATGGCCGCCCATGCGCATGTTTTCGAAGGAGGTATCACCCTCGTATTTCCAGCCCAGGGGCGCCTCGTCGACGCAGAAGTTGCCGAAGCACTCGATGGGCGTCTCGTCCCGCTCTTCGGGCGGCACCGTGAGGTAGTTCTCGCCCAGACGCTGCAGCTTTACCTCGTAGAACGTAGTTGGGTTGAGCGCGTGGGTTAACGAGGCGCCGATCAGGTTCGTCTCGATGTCCGAGATCGACGTCGTGCCGTCGCTGAAGATCTGGTCTTCGGCGAGGCTGTAGCGGACCGTCGAGCCGGTGCCTGTCTGGACGTTTCCGTCCCGCACGATGCGCGTGGTGCCGCCGCGGTCCTCGGTCGAGGTACCGGTCTGCTCACCCATCATTCCGTGAAGCACCAGCTTCATGTTCGAGGAAATGTTGGAGGTGAGCTTCAGACTCCCGTTCTCCTCGGAGAACCCGTCCGTCGAGCGCGGGATGATGTACTGGTCCTTGGCCCTTCGGTAGGTGGCATAGAAGCGGAGGTCGCCCAGGCTGCTGCTGATGATCGGGACGGGCCCGCCGAAGCCGCCGTCGACCGTAAAGTCCGGCGCACTGGGCTCGAGCTCGCGGCGGTGACGGAACTCGAAGATCTCCTGCAGCTGCTGCGGAGTCAGGTCGTCGTCCGGGTTGTCGTTGTTGGCGAGGTCCGCTGCGAGATCGTTGTAGCCGTCGAAGCGCGGATACTGGTTCTGGGTGAAATCGTCCCATTCGTCGGTCCCCTCGAAGGCGACTTCCGGGTCCATATAGGGACGCATCCAGTACGAGTCCGGATTGTTCGGGGCCATGCCGAAGTACTTGGTGGCGGGCGGACTGTACGTGGCGCTGATCGTGGCGTCGTACGAATCGCGGGGACCCTCCTTCGTCACGACGTTGACGATGCCCGACCGCATGTTGCCGTACTTGGCCGTGAAGCCGCCCGACTGGATCTGGATTTCCTCGATCGAGGAGTAGCTGATGCCGGTATAGGGCGTGTTGTCCCGCCGGCTGGTCAGGTTGAGCCCGTCCATGACGAGGGCCGCCTGGTCGGCGCCGGCGCCGCGGATGTTCATCCCCTGCACGCCGGCCTGCAGGCCTACGACGCGGTTGATGTCGGTGACCGGCAGGTTTTCGATCTGCTCGGCGGTCACGTCGACCCGGCTGGCCGAGAGGTCGGTCTTGACCACCTCTCGGACGGCGGACACGACGACCTCGTCGAGGCCTACGGTCTCTTCGCCGAGCTCGAAGTTCACCTCCGTCGTCAGGTCGATGTTGACGCGTACGTCTTCGACCAGCTGAGGTGTGAAGCCGATGAAGGAGGCCCGGACGTCGTACGTTCCGGGCCGCACGTTGATGATGGAGTAGAACCCGTCGACGTCTGTCGTGGCACCCTGGGTCGTGCCGTCGATCACGACGTTCAC
>CAZXHQ010000392.1:0-4122 GCA_964640145.1 uncultured Rhodothermales bacterium
CTTTCGCGCTCATCATGCGCTGGGCGATGTAGCCGCCGCCGCCGGGCTCGCTGCCCGGATACCAGCTCGACCACCACTGGACGCCGATATAGGCCACGAAGCTGGCAACGCTCAGGGCCAGCACGGCTCCGCCTTCGGCGGCTTCGCCGATGGTAGGGAGGATGCGGAAGGTTGACTCGGGAAGCTGATCCATCAGTCCCGACATCCCGCCGACTTCGGGCAAGTCGAGCACGTAGACGGCGAGGACGATGCTGCCCGTGATGGCGATCACGAACTGGAACATGTCCGTCACCACGACGCCCCAGAGTCCGGACAGCAGCGAGTAGATGCCGACGAGCAGGGTCAGCAACGCCACGACGATCAGCGCGGCGCTGATCTCCGCTCCGAGGATCGCGTAGGATTCCCGCCCGAACACCGTCAGGTTCGGGAAGATGATGGCGATGACCGTCTCCATCGCCAGTGCGACCCAGCCGATGATGATGCAGTTGAGGAGGAGGCCGAAGTAGACGGCCTTGATGCCGCGCAGCCAGGCGGCGGCCTTTCCGTCGTAGCGCAGCTCGACGAACTCGACGTCCGTCAGCACGCCGCTGCGCCGCCAGAGGCGAGCGAAGAAAAAGACGGTGAGCATCCCGCCGAAGGCAAAATTCCACCAGAGCCAGTTGCCGGCGATGCCGCTCTGGGCGACGAGCTCCGTGACGGCGAGAGGCGTGTCGGCCGCGAAGGTAGTGGCGACCATCGACGTGCCGGCGAGCCACCACGGCATGCTCCGTCCCGAGAGGAAGAATTCGGCCGTGTCTCTGCCGGCCCGCCGGAAGTAATAGATGGCGATCCCGAACGAGAAAACAAAATACGCTGCGATGAGGAGCCAGTCGAGGGGTGCGAGCGCCATGGGGATTCCGACTCGGAACGTCACGATGATCCGCCGCGGGAAGGCGTACGCTTTCCGCGGCGCGTTCGGAATCTACTGCGCACAGCAATCAATCGCACATGCGGAGTGACGGGCGTGCATGGCTCGTCGCCGTAGGGCCGCCCGCAGCCATATTCTCATATCTCGGCAGAACTACGCAGGGCTTGCGTCTTATCATTTCTTGATTGTCGTGTCCGGCGATCGCCACCTCGCTGATCCTGATCCCAAAATTTCTGAAAATGGCGCTCCTCTCGACGAACCGCGTCGCCGCCGGCGCGCTGATCTTTGTGCTCGTCCTGCTTTGGGCGTCGGGCTGTACGCGCACGCTCGTTCGCGAAACGTCCATGCCCGGACCGGTCACCGCGCGCAGCGGCATGGTCGTTTCTGCCGATCGGCACGCGTCGAACGCGGGCATCGACGCGCTGCAACGGGGCGGTAATGCCATAGACGCCGCCGTCGCGACCGGCTTCGCGCTGGCGGTCGTGCATCCGTCGGCAGGGAATCTCGGCGGCGGGGGATTCATGGTGATCCGGTTCGATGACGGGCGCACTACGTCGATCGACTATCGAGAGAAGGCCCCGGCGGCGGCGACCCGCGACATGTACCTCGACGACGAGGGCGAGATGATCGGGCGCCTCAGCCGGGAAGGACATCTTGCCTCCGGCGTGCCGGGATCACCGGCCGGACTTCTTCTCGCCCACCAAACGTACGGTCGTCTTCCACTGGGCGACGTGATGGCGCCCGCGATCCGTCTCGCGAAGCACGGCTACCGGCTAAGCCGGTCGGACGCGGAGAGCTTCAATCGCCGCTACGAGTTGTTCGCGCGCTTCGAGAGCACGAAGAAGTACTTTACGAAGGGCAGCCGCGAGGTCCGATATCAGGAAGGCGAGCTGTTCGTTCAGAAAGATCTTGCGGATGTCCTCCGGAGGATCCGTGACCGCGGCCACGAAGGTTTCTACCGTGGCCGAACGGCCGAGCTGATCGCGGCAGAGATGGAGCGCGGCGGCGGATTGATTACGCCGGCGGATGTGGCCGCCTACGAGGCCGTCGAGCGAGAACCGGTCGTCGGAACCTATCGCGGGTATCGGGTCTTCTCGATGGCACCACCCTCCTCCGGCGGCGTGGCCCTCGCCCAGCTGCTCAACGCGGTCGAGCCGCACGACGTCGCCGCGATGGGCTATCAGGCCAGCGCGACGATTCACCTCATGGGCGAGGCCATGCGACGTGTCTATGCCGATCGTGCGCAGTGGCTCGGCGACCCCGATTACTTCGACGTTCCCGTCGAGGCGCTTACGCAGAAAACGTACATGCGGGAGCGCATGGCGGAGTTCGACCCCGAGAAGGCCGACTCGAGCGTCCGGATCACCTACGGCGATCCGCTCGCACTGGAATCGACCGAAACCACGCACTATTCGGTCGTGGATGCCGACGGGAACGCGGTCAGCGTCACGACCACCATCAACGGCAGCTATGGGTCGAACGTCGTCGTCGACGGTGCCGGCTTCTTTCTCAATAACGAGATGGATGACTTCGCGGCAAAGCCGGGCGTGCCGAACATGTACGGCCTGCTGGGTTCGGAGGCCAACGCGATCGAGCCCGGAAAGCGGATGCTCTCGTCGATGACGCCCACGATCCTCGAGGATCCGGCCGGCGAGCTGTTCATGGTGATCGGCTCACCCGGCGGCGGCCGCATCATCACGACCGTGATGCAGGTGATTATGAACGTGATCGACCACGGGATGGACATGCAGGAAGCCGTGAATGCGCGGCGGATCCACCACCAGTGGCTGCCGGATGTGTTGGAGTACGAGCCCCTGGCCCTGCCCGCAGATGTCCGCGAAAATCTCCGGGCCCGCGGCTGGGCGCTCGAGCGTGACGGGCCGTGGGGGCGGGCGGACGGAATTCTCGTGCGTCGCCGTGCGGACGGCGTCCTGCTCGAGGGAGGGGCGGATCCGAGAGGAGAGGACGTGGCCGTGGGGCACTGACGTGAACCAGCGAGACAATTTGAGGATTCGTAGGCCCATCTATTCCTCCGCATCCCACGCCGGGTTCCAGGCAATCTCCCACAGGTGTCCGTCGAGGTCCTGAAAGTATCCGGAATACCCGCCCCAGAACCGGTCGCGTGGAGGATCCGTGACGTGCGCTCCTGCGCGTTCGGCCTGCCGCACGATCACATCCACCTCTTCCTTCGAGCTGACGATGTGTCCGATGGAGAGTTCGGACGGGCTCGACGCACCCACCGGGACGTTGGCATCCTTGGCGAGGGCTTCTCGAGGATACAGCGCCAGGATCAGGTGGTCGTTCATGTTGAAGAAGACGACGGCGCCGTCTTCGAACTCGGTCCCGACGATTCCGTCGGTCGGCAATCCCAGTCCGTCGCGGTAGAACGTAAGCGCCACTTCGAGATCGGCGACCGCGAGCGTGATCACTTTTATGCGCGGCTTCATGAATGCACCCGGTAGGTGAGCACGGCAAACACGTCGTCGTGCCTTCGCACGTCGGCCAACTTCATCGGTGGGGAGGTAATCCTGCGCGGCAGAAGGGGAGCGCCCGCGCCGAGCATGACGGGAGCGACGCCGACGATGATCTCGTCGAGCAGGCCCTGGTCGTAGAATTGTCCTACCAGGTCGCCTCCACCTACCAGCCAGATGTTTTTTCCATCGGCGGCATTCATCATCTCCTGGTGAACGGGCGCGACGTCGCCCTTGACGAAGCGCACGCCTGCCTGTTCGATCACCGGCAGCTCCCGAGTGCTGAATACCCAGGTCGGAACATCATACGGCCACTTCTCCGGCTTCTCGAGCAGGTTTTCGTGCGCCACGATCCACTCGTAGGTCGTCGACCCCATGGCCGAGGCGCCGACCTGCTCGATAAATGCCGGATAGTCGTCCTTCATGCTCTCGATCTCGCCGAACTGAAACAGCCAGTCGAGAGCATTGTGCTCGTCGGCGATGAAGCCGTCGAGGCTCGTGGCCGTGTAGTAGATCGTTTTCACGGACATTCGGAGAAGTTGGCAGTCCGGCGCTCGGCGGCCTACGCCTACACGCCGGACCCGGAGCGCGCGGCGGAGCTGGCCCGGCAGGTCGCCGACAAGCGGCACCTGTTCGGGACGAACGCCGAGGCGGGAGGGCCGGGGGCCATGGATCCCACGATCAACGTCTACGACCTGAGCGACGACCCGCTGGCGTGGGGGAAGGAGCGCACGGAGCTGATCC
>CAZXHQ010000393.1:0-4115 GCA_964640145.1 uncultured Rhodothermales bacterium
AGACCCTGATCGTCGCCACGCACGACCGTGACCTGCACGCACGGGCGGACCGGGTCACTTACCTGTCGGGCGGACGACTTCGTTCCGAATGAACGGATTCTCCTCCATCGCGAACCGAGCAAGCTTTCGGTACCTGGGCCGCCATCCGTGGCTGACGGGGCTCTCCCTGATCGGCATCGCGCTGGGCGTGGCCGTCGTCGTCTCGATCGACCTGGCCAATGCGAGCGCCCAGCGGGCCTTCGAGCTGTCCGCCGCCCGCGTGGCCGGCGAGGCCACCCACCAGGTCGTCGCGTCCGAGTCGATCGACGGCGACCTGTATCGCATGCTGCGCATTGAGCTGGGCCTGAGGCGCTCGGCCCCGGTCGTGGAAGGGTACGCCGTCCGCGGAGGACGCACGGTTCAGGTGCTGGGAATCGATCCGTTTGCCGACCGGCCCTTCCGCCCGTACGCCTCGGCCCCCTCGGATCTGGATCTTGGCGCTTTCCTTGGATACGAGGTGGTGGTGCTCGCTCCGCCGGCCATGGGGGCCGTCCTCGGCGACACCCTTCACCTCTCCGTCGCCGGCCGCACGTACGTCGCAACCATCGGCGGCGTGCTCGTGCCGCAGGATGCCATGAGCCGCGAGGCCACCGCTAATCTCATCGTGACGGACGTCGGCGCCGCGCAGCGGATGTTCGACCTCGGCGGTCGGTTGAGCCGAATCGATCTCATCCTCGACGACGCCGCCGCCGCGGCCCGCGTGGAGGCGGCGCTGCCGGCAGGGACGCGTCTGGTCCGGTCGAGCGCGCGGACGGAGACGGTCGACCAGCTGACGGCCGCCTTCGAGCTGAACCTCAATGCGCTGAGCCTGCTGGCGCTCATCGTGGCGATGTTCCTGATCTACAACACGATCACCTTCTCGGTCGTGCAGCGGCGCCCGCTGCTGGGGCGCCTGCGCGCCATCGGCGTGACGCGGGGAGAGATCTTCCGCCAGGTGGTGTTCGAGGCCGTGCTGCTGGGCGTCGCGGGAGCCGGGCTGGGTTTGCTGATGGGGATCGTTCTCGCGCAGGGGCTCGTCCGACTCGTCACGCAGACCATCAATGATCTCTACTACGTGCTGGAGGTGCGCTCCGTAGCGGTCGAGCCGATCGTTCTGTTAAAGGCGGCGGGACTCGGCGTCGCCGCCACGGCGGCGGCGGCTTTGGCGCCGGCGTGGGAGGCGGCCTCCGCCCCGGTCCACGTCGTACTGCAGCGTTCCGAGGAGGAGCGCCGGGCGCATCGAAGGCTTCCCCGTCTCGCGGCTGCGGGCGTCGCCGTCGCGGCGTGTGCGGTGGCCGTGTTGATCGTCTCGGGCCGCCATCTGGTCCTGAGCTACGTGGGGCTGGCGCTCGTTCTGGCGGCCTTCGCACTGCTCGTGCCGGTGGCGACGCTCTGGTTGGCGCGCGGTGCGCGGAACGTGCTCGGTGTTCCTTTCGGTCTGATCGGCCGGATGGCGGCGCAGGGCGTCGTCCACCATCTTAGCCGAACGTCCGTGGCCGTGGCGGCGCTCAGCCTCGCCGTCGCGGCCGCGGTCGGCGTGGGCGTGATGGTGGGCAGCTTTCGCGACACGGTAGACGACTGGCTCGATCACACGCTGCAGGCCGATCTGTACGTGCAGCCGCCGAGCTCGGTGTTCAGACTCGGTCAGGGGGTCCTGGAGGAGGACCTCGTGCGGCGCCTGGCCGGCGTGCCCGGGGTGCGCGCCGTTTCCTCCGTCCGCCGAATGGACATCGACCTTGCATCCGGACTCGTTCATCTGGCGGCTGTCGACCGAGGGCCCGGCGGAGGGAACATCTATCGGTATACGGGCGGGAGTCCCGAGCGCATCTGGGAGCGTTTTTCGAGCGGTGAGTACGTACTCGTCTCCGAGCCGCTGGCCTACCGACGGGGCCTCACTGCCGGCGATACGCTCGAGCTGCCGACGGACCGCGGCCCGGTGCCGTTTCCTGTCGCCGGCGTGTATTACGACTACGGATCCGAGCAGGGGACGATTCTGATGGCGCGCCGCGCGTTCACCCGCTATTTCGACGCGAGCGGATTATCCGGAATTTCGGTGCGTGCGGCGCCAGGTGCGGATCTTTCCGAGCTCGCCGATCGCCTCCGAGACGTGATCGATCAGGAGGTGATCATTCGGTCGAACCGCGCCCTCCGGGAGGCGTCGCTCGAAGTCTTCGATCGGTCCTTCGCCATCACGACCGTACTGCGCGTGCTCGTCCTCCTCGTCGCGTTCGCGGGCGTGCTGAGCGCCTTGATGGCGCTGCAGATCGAGCGCGCGCGAGAGTTTGCGGTCCTGCGTGCGGAAGGGATGACGCCGGGTTTGCTTCGGAAGTATCTGATGCTGCAGACCGGCGTGATGGGAGCCATCTCGGGACTTTTAGCGATACCGCTCGGCACGGTTCTCGCCTACATACTCATCTTCGTCATCAATAAGCGGTCGTTCGGGTGGACGCTCCAGTTCACCGTGTCCGCCGACCTTCTCGTTCAGGCGGTCGCCCTGGCCGTCGCGGCCGCCCTTCTGGCCGGGATCTATCCCTCTCGCTCGCTGGCGCGGACCAGCACCGCGGAGACGCTCCGGTTCGAATGACCGGGGCGGTGCGGGGCAAAAATGCGCGTTGCCGAAACTTTACAGTCGATTCGGATTAGCAAATACAGTCTTTTTTCAGGTATCATGGGGCCGCACGTTTCGTCGATAGGCCTCAGTCTCATTCACTTCGAGTCCACAGTATGCCGATGGCAACACAAATTCTCCTCGGAAATCCCAACAACTTGTACGTCTTCGATTTCGGTCGATCGGGGACGGGGTCCGCTCCCTTTAACGGCGACGAGAGCGAGATCGAGGAAAAGTGGGACCTGGTACAGCGCAACGTCTCGATCAGCGGGTCGAGAGGGTCGCTCTACCGCCGGCCCGAAGAGATGCAGGAGCTGACGGTTATTTCCGACGATTAAGGTCGCCTTCCGTCCATCGACCGTACGAGACCTACTCATCCTCGTCGCCGTGCTGGCCGGAGCCGTCGTGTGGCTCGCCAATGACGAGCGCGCCGTACGTACGTCCCTGTCCGTCGCCGCGGCCATGGATGCGGACACGACCGGTTATGCCCGTGCCGTCGAGCCGCGCCCTTTCCGGTTTCCGGCAGACCACGGCCCGCACCCCGACTATCGTACCGAGTGGTGGTACTATACCGGGAATCTGTCCGCCGCCTCGGGAAGGCGCTTCGGATACCAGCTTACGCTGTTCCGAACGGCACTGCGGCCGCCTGGACCTGCGTCCGGTGATTCGACGTGGAGCACGCGCCAGCTGTACATGGGTCATTTCGCGGTCTCCGACCCCGACGGCGATGCCTTCTACGCCTTCGAGCGGTTCAGCCGCGGAGCCGCCGGTCTGGCGGGCGCCTCGGCATCGCCCTATCGCGTCTGGCTCGAAGACTGGCGCATCAGCGGCGAGACGGCCGACGCGGTGCGCCTTACGGCCCGGGAAGAAGACCTTTCCATCGATCTGTCGCTTCAGCGTATGAAGCCCATCATGCTGCAGGGAGAGGACGGGCTGGACCGAAAGGGGCCGGAGCCGGGCAACGCGTCGTACTACTACTCGATGTCGCGCATGGCGACGACCGGACGTCTCACCGTTCGCGACGAACTCTTCGAGGTCGAGGGCCTGAGCTGGCTCGACCGCGAGTGGAGCACCGGCGCGCTGGGCGAGAAACAGGTCGGATGGGACTGGTTCTCGCTCCAGCTCGACGACGGCCGTGATGTCATGTTCTACCGGCTCAGGCAGACCGAAGGCACGGCCAGTTCGTACAGCAGCGGCGTCGTGGTCGAAGTGGACGGCGCGGTAGAGCGGCTGCACGCATCGGACGTCGAGCTGCAGCCCGCGCGGTACTGGGATAGCCCCGCATCCGGGCGCCGCTATCCCGTCGAATGGTCGTTCCGCGTCCCGGCACTGGACATCGACCTCGACCTGATTCCCTATCTCGACCATCAGGAGCTCAATCATGCCGTCACGTACTGGGAGGGAGCCGTGCGTGTCGAGGGCAGCCACGAAGGCAGCGGATTCGTCGAACTGACCGGCTACGGGGATGCCCCCGCGAGTCCGGGAGGCG
>CAZXHQ010000394.1:0-4108 GCA_964640145.1 uncultured Rhodothermales bacterium
CCGATCGACTGATGGGCGGAGACGACCACGGCCGTAGAGGCGCAGTAGCTTCCGACGAGCTCGAGTACGCGGTTGTAGCTGGTTACGCCGAGGCCGAGTCCTCCGTATTCCTCCGCGATGGTCATGCCCATCGCCCCGAGCTCGAATAGCCGGTCGATCACCCAGTCGGGGATGCGCTCCTCCTCGTCGATGAGGACCGCCGGATGCTCCTCTCGGAAATACGTCTCGAGTCGACCGATGAGCGCATCGCACTTGCTTCGCTCCTCATCCGACTCGGTGGGATACGGAAACAACAGGTCTCGGCGAAACCGGCCCCAGAAGAGGTTCTTGATGAACCCCATCCTGCCGGGCTCCGGTCCCATCATCGTCTCGATGTCTCGGAGCATCTTCCGGTCGGCTTCCGAAACGTTTTCCAGGCCGCTCAATCGGGATTCGGGCATGTCAGGAACTCATCTGTACGCATCGTTTGTCAGGCGCCGCTCATCGGCTCCGCGGGTGCATGATACATGATTAAAAGCGCTTCCAGTTTCCCACGCGGGCTACTTTTGGTAAAATTCTACACATCCTCGATGGATTAGGTCTATAGAGTCGCTTTATTGCCTCGATAGCTGCCGCCACACCACTCGACTCCCGCAGCATGCCGCCTCCCCTTTTCACCGAACGTCTTCAGGCGATTCAGCGGAAGCAGGCGTCCACCCTATGCGTGGGACTGGATCCGGACCTGGGCCGGCTGCCGCGCCATCTGACCGCCGACGTGGAGCCGGCAGAAGCCGTGATTGCGTTCAACCGGGCCGTCATTGCGGCGACGGCACCTCACGCGGCGGCGTTCAAGCTGAACCTTGCCTTTTTCGAGGTGCTCGGCTCCGAAGGATGGCGAGCTGTCCGCGCAACGTTGGATGCCGTACCCGACGGCCTCCTTGCAATCGCCGACGGCAAGCGCGGAGACATCGGCAACTCGGCCCGGTTCTACGCGGAGTCCGCCTTCGGGCTGCTGGGCTTCGACGCCTGCACCGTATCGGGATACATGGGGAAGGACAGCGTCACGCCGTTTCTCGACTATGACGGCTGCGGCGTTTTCCTGCTGGCGCGGACCTCCAATCCGGGCGCCGCGGACTTCCAGGAGCTCACCTGCGGGACAGAACGCCTCTTCGAACGGGTGGTGCGGACGGCACGCGACTGGGACGTCGACCGGCCCGGCGAGATCGGGTTCGTTGCCGGCGCAACGGACGTGGCGGCGCTTCGTCGCATACGTCGTCTGTCTCCGTCGGCGCCCCTGCTCATTCCGGGCGTCGGCGCGCAGGGAGGCGATGCGCGCGCCGTGATGGCTGCCGCCGCGGCGGATGGGGCGCCGGTGCTAATCAGCAGCAGCCGATCGATCATCTATGCGTCCGACGGCGACGATTACGCCGAGGCAGCGGGGCGCCGCGCCGGATCTCTCGCAGCGGTTCTGCGGGAAGCCGTGCCGAGTTAAGCGAGCGGCGCCGACGTGAAAAACCTATCCGCCAGGGGTTATACGGCCGCCGATCAGGTGTCTTATAGGGGAAGAGATCAGCCCCACCGTCATGACGCCGACGTATTTCTACGGATTCTCGGATTCGATCCTTCAGGTCGTGCTTCACGAACCCCGGGGCGGGCGCATTCCGGAAGCGCTGGTCCAGGACATCTGGCTTAACCAGCGGCTTCGGAAACGGCAGCTCACCACGGTGGACGGCGTCGACGTCGACGTCCTGCATCCGGGCCGCCTGAATACGGACGCCGGACCGGACTTCGTCGGCGCGCGCCTTCGATTGGGTACTGCTTTGTGGAGCGGCGCGGTGGAGGTCCACGTTACGTCGGGCGGCTGGCAGGCGCATCACCACGAGGACGACGCCCGATACAACAGCACTCTGCTGCACGTCGCCCTGTACCACGACGTCTGGACCGGGCGGCTGCGCCGTCCGGACGAAACGCCGCTGCCCGAGGTCGTGCTGTATCCATACCTCGAGGATTCACTCCGCCGCCTGATCCACTCGTTCTACGTTCGGACCGAACGGGACATTCTCTGCGCCGGCGGCTGGAGCCGCGTACGGCCCGAACTGCTGAAGGACTACCTCCGCGAGCTCGCCTTCGAGAGGTTGGCCGCCAAGTCGCGGCGATTCACGGCGGCCGACCCTCATCAGGCACTCTACGAGGCGATCTTCGGGGGACTGGGCTATGCCAAGAACGCAGGCTCCATGCGCACGCTCGCCGGCATCGTCCCGCTCGAAGTCTGCCGCGCCGTCGACGACGGGGCGGATCTCGAGGCGTTATTTATAGGCTCCGCCGGTCTTTTACCGGCACCGGCGGATCTGCTCGATGCGGACCGCGCGACGGCGGACTACGTCATGGAGCTGCGCGACCGGTTCGAGAGGCTGAACCACGGGCTGAATATCGTGCCCATGCCGCCATCGGCATGGCGTTTCTTCCGGCTGCGCCCCGCCAACTTTCCAACCCTGCGCATCGCCCAGGGTGCCGCCCTTCTAGGACCGGCGGGGCCGTTGCGCACGAATCCCATGAGCAGCCTGGCGGAGGCCGCCGCTTCCAAACGCCCGATCGGCGCCCTCCGCAGCCTGTTCGACGTAAGACTCTCCCCCTTCTGGAGCGAACACGTCCGCCTCGAGAAGAAAACGCAGCCGCGCAGCTCCACCATCGGACGGCAACGCATAGACGCTCTTCTCGTCAACGTCGTCCTGCCGGCCTTGCTCGCGCGCCGGCATGCATCCGAGGGCACGCTCCGGCACCTGCTCGAACGCCTTCCTTCGACGGCCGACGAAGTAACACGGTTGTTCGCGGAGCTGGGCAGTCGTCCCGCTTCGGCGCTCGAGGCTCAGGGCTTCCATCAACTCTACAAGACCCGCTGCACGGAAGCGCGCTGCCTGGCCTGCCGGATCGGCCAGGCCGTCCTCGAGGCGCCGGACCCGGATCCGCCGTCGAATCATGAAGGCCGGAGGGCGGCCGAGGCGTAGCCCTTTATGGCGTAGCCCTTTATACGGTCGTCGCGGCCTTTTATTTTGGCGCGGCCCGCCGTCCCGCTCCCATTCGGATTCGACCGTGCTCGTCCGCCTCGTCCACATGACGTTCCGGCCCGATCGGGTCGACGCCTTTCTGTCGCTCTTCGACGATGCCGCCCCCCGCATCAGAGCCTTTCCGGGGTGCCGCCACCTGGAGCTGCTGCAAGACGAGCGGTATCCGAACATCATGTCGACGCTCAGCCACTGGGATGACGACGACGCGCTTCAGCAGTACCGGTCGAGCAGCCTTTTCCGGGGAACGTGGACGCGTACCAGGTCCCTCTTCGCCGCCCCGCCGGAGGCCCGCAGCTTCCACGTCCTGCGCAAACACTCCGGACCGGGACGCACTTAATTCTGCCCGGAAGCGACCGATACCCAACGCATACTTCACCACCCTAACCGGAGTCTCCGTATCTCCCCTTTGTCGGCACTCCGTAACCGAACGCCTACCGTTCTATGCCAGAGACGCAGCGAATCATCCCGGCCCCGCGCAAAGAGCGCACGCCGAACTTCGATATTCGCTTTCCCCCGCTGCCGCGCACGGTAGGCGAGGTGACCTGCCTCGTGGCGGAACAGGGCGAGGTGCCGGACACGCCGGGTCTCGTCGGCATCGTAGACTCCGACCCCGTCGTTGCCAGCTCCGTACTGCGGCGCATCAACTCCGCCTACTACGGCGTACGCCGACGCGTCGGCGACATCCACAAAGCCGTGCATCTGCTCGGATTCGACGAAGTCTGCGACATCGTCTTGACCTCCGGCATGATGCGCCTGCAGGACATCCTACACTCGAGCGAGCAGGCCAAGATTTTCGATCAGATCATGTGGATGAGCGTGGGAACGGCGTCCTTCTCCAAGAAGGTGGCCGCGCACCTCCAGCTCAACCAGCAATCGTCGGCCTTTACGCTGGGACTTCTCCACACGTGCGGCCGCCTCGTGCTGCTGTACAACCGGCCCAACGACTACGAGGCACTCTGGTGCACGAACGAGTACGGCTTCGCACCGACCGTCACCTCCGAGCAGATCATTTTCGGCACCGACCATGCCGAGCTGGGATCGATGGCGGCCGCCAGCTGGCATCT
>CAZXHQ010000395.1:0-4040 GCA_964640145.1 uncultured Rhodothermales bacterium
CCTCTTGCCATGATGTACGTTCCGAATTAATGCGTGTCTTGCAGCGTCGCACGATTGCCTAGCATCGGAGGCCGCCTTCGCGGGCGCCTTCAGCCACGGCCTCTACGCGCCCGTGATACCGGTAGCCGCTTCGATCGAAGACGGCCTGGTCGATTCCTTTTTCCTTGGCGCGCTCGGCCAGGGCCTGCCCGACCGACTTGCTGACCTCGACGGGGGTTCCTCCTGAGGCGTCGCCCTCGAGGCTCGAGGCCGCCGCGAGCGTTACGCCCTCACGGTCGTCGATGAGCTGCGCGTAAATATGTCGGTTCGAGCGAAAGACGGACAACCGCGGCCGCGACGGAGTCCCGTCGATCTTTCCGCGAATGCCGCGCTTTACGCGCCGTCTTCGCTCTTGCTTCTTGAACTTAGCCATAGCTCCAATCCAGTTTTCAGTGCCTGCTTGCCGCCAACCCGCTAACGGGCAGCCGTCTTGCCGGCTTTACGGCGAACGTATTCGTCGACGTATCGCACGCCTTTGCCCTTGTAGGGCTCCGGCGGACGCAGGCCGCGAATCTTCGCGGCGACCTGCCCGACCATCTGCTTATTCGGCCCGTCGATGACGATAACGGGATTCTTCCCCCGCTTCGAATCGACTTCGATGGTGATGCCCTGCGGCGGCACGAAGTAGATCGGATGGGAAAACCCGAGAGCCAGCTCGAGCACGCCGTTGTTGACCGTGGCGCGGTAGCCGACGCCGATCACTTCCAGTTCTTTCCGGTAGCCCTCCGTAACGCCGACGACGGCATTGTCGATCAGCGAGCGGTAGAGTCCGTGCATGGACTTATGGCGCTTCTGCTCGGTGGGCCGGTGCACGAACACCTGGCCGTCCTTCGATTCGACGGTGATGTCGGGATCGATCTGCACCGACAGCTCGCCCTTGGGACCCTTTATGGTCACAAGATTATTCGCCGCGATGTCGATGGATACCGCATCGCCGAGCTCAATGGGCTGATTGCCAATACGAGACATATGCTCTTCCTTTTGGTCTGGACGTTCTTTCGACTACCGGGAGCGCGTGCGCTAGTACACGTGTGCGAGCACCTCCCCGCCCACGCGCACTCTCCGCGCCTCCTTGTCGGTCATCATGCCCCTCGAAGTGGACAGGATGGCAACGCCGAGGCCGTTCTTGACGCGCGGCAGGTTCTCCGCCCCCACGTACTTGCGAAGGCCCGGCGACGAGATGCGTTTCAGCATCCGGATAGCCGGGATACCGTCCACGTCGTACTTAAGATAGACGCGAATGAGGCCCTGCTTGCCGTCGTCGATGTTCAGGTAGTTCCGGATGTACCCCTTCTCGAGCAGAATCTGCGTGATAGCGCGTTTCTGCTTGGAAGCGGGTATGTCTACGTATTTGTGGCCGGCCTGCTGGCCGTTGCGAATACGCGTCAGGTAATCCGAAACCGGATCTGTTATTCCACTCATAATTTCCAGGTTGAAGGTTGAAGGTTGAAGGTTGAAGGTTGGGTTGGTGGGACGTTCAACCTGTAGCCGGCAACCTGCAACGTGTAGTCTACCATGATGCTTTGCGGACGCCGGGGATCTTGCCCTCGAGCGCCATTTCGCGAAATACGATCCGCGAGACGCCGAAGTCGCGCATGTAGCCCCGCGTACGGCCCGTAAGCGGGCAGCGATTGTTCAATCGTACGGGGCTCGAATCGCGCGGAAGCTTCTGGAGGCCGACCCAGTCGCCCTCCTCTTTGAGGCGACGACGCTTCTCCGCATACTGCGCGACGAGGCGCCGACGCTTCTTCTCGCGTGCCATCCAACTTTTCTTAGCCATAACGCGGGATAATTATTGTTCTCGATAAGATTCTCGGTGACGGACGTCTATGCCGTATCGGACTCGGCGGCTTTCGTTTCCTCCGCGTCCGAATCGGCCTCCGTCTCGGATTCCGCCTCCGCTTCCACTTCCGCTTTCGCTTCGGCCAGTGCTTCCGCTCTGGCTTCCGCCTCGGCGCTCGCCCTGGCCTCTTCGTCGGCCGTCACGGTTTCTCGGCGGACGAACGGCATTCCCAGCTCTTTGAGCAGCGCATAGGCCTCTTCGTCCGTCTCCGCCGTGGTCACGAACGTGACGTCCATCCCGTCGATCCGATCGACCTTGTCGACGTCGATCTCCGGAAAGATGATCTGCTCGGTAATTCCGAGAGTATAATTGCCGCGGCCGTCGAAGCTGCGGTCCGGTACGCCGCGGAAGTCGCGAACGCGCGGCAGCGCCAGCGTGACGAGACGGTCCATGAACTCATACATCCGATCGCCGCGAAGCGTCGCGTGGCAGCCGATCGGCATGCCCTGGCGCAGCTTGAAGTTCGAAACGCTCTTGCGCGCTCGCGAGACGGCGGGCTGCTGGCCCGTGATGCGGCGGAGTTCCTCCACCGCACCATCGAGCGCCTTCTGGTTTTCGGCCGCTTCGCCAACACCTTTGTTGACGACGATCTTCTCCAGACGCGGAACCTCCATCACGTTGCGGTGCCCGAAGCGCTTGCTCAGCTCGGGAACGACTTCTTCTCGGTACCGCTTTTTAAGTCTTGGGATGTAAGCCATAATAATCGGTCGACTGTTGACAGTTGACGGTTGACTGTGTCTTGGCCACGACCGCATCGGTCAGGATTACGAACCGCCAACGGTCAACTGTCAACCGCATTTATGTAAGCTCTTCTCCGGTAGTTTTCGCGTACCGAATCCAGTGGCCGCGCCCGGTCTCGGGATCTTCGATGCGCTTGCGGCCGACCCGGGTGGGGTCGCCGCTCGAATCGAGCGGCTGCACGTTGGACACGTGGATGGGCACCTCTTTCTCGATGCGCCCGCCCTGCGGGTTCGCCGCGCTCGGCTTCTGGTGATGAAAGCGAAGGTTGACGCCCTCGACGATCACGCGATTCTTCTCGGGGAAAACGACGAGGACCTTGCCCTCGTAGCCCCGGAAGTTACCGGCGATCACGCGCACGCGATCCCCCTTCTTCACGTGAAGCTTGTTCTGTTTATTGTGCTTGCGTGGCATATCTACTATCGGTTGACTGTGGGCTGTTGACGGTTGACTGTTTCTAGTTGGCAAGCCCGGCGACCGAGGTCGGGAACCGTCAACTATCGACAGTCAACTGTCAACCGCATTAAAGCACTTCCGGCGCCAGTGACACGATTCTCATAAACTGTCTTTCGCGCAGCTCCCGGGCCACGGGACCGAAGATGCGCGTACCGCGCGGCTCGTCCTGGGGCGTGAGCAGCACCGCCGCGTTCTCGTCGAAGCGGATGTAGGAGCCGTCCTTCCGCCGGTATTCCTTCTTGGTCCGCACGACCACCGCAGGGGAGATGTCGCCTTTCTTCACCGCACCGCCCGGAATGGCGGACTTCACCGACACGATGATCTTGTCGCCGATGCGCGCATAACGCCGCCCGCTGCCCCCCAGCACGCGGATGCAGAGCACCTCTTTCGCGCCGCTGTTGTCGGCCACGGTTAGTCTTGACTCCTGTTGAATCATGGCTGTTTCTATGTTTAGGCGCCCCTGCGGGCGCCGATGGTTCTCCCTGTGCTGGCGTAATCGCTTGCAGGAGGGCATCCAGCCGGACGCCCCCGGCGCGCGCTACTTGGCCCGCTCGAGAATTTCGGCCAGGCGCCAGCGCTTGTTCTTGCTCGTCGGACGCGTTTCCATGATGCGCACGGTATCCCCTTCATTGGCGTCGTTCGCTTCGTCGTGCGCCATCAACTTCGTCGTCTTCTTGATGAACTTCCCGTAGATGGGGTGCTTGATCTGGCGCTGTACCGCGACAGAGATGCTCTTGTCCATCTTGTTGCTGACCACGACGCCGACGCGCTCCTTGCGCATCGTCTGCCGCTCCTGCCCGTTCGTTGCTTCCATCTCTGTCTCTACCTCGTTTTGACTGTGCTCAGTGGACCGAGGACGGTGGATCTACGCCTCGACCTCTTCGCGTCGCTTCTCACCGAGAACCGTCTTCAAGCGCGCAATCAGCCGCCGCTTCTGACGAAGCAGCATCGGATTCTCGATGTG
>CAZXHQ010000396.1:0-4033 GCA_964640145.1 uncultured Rhodothermales bacterium
AGGGCCGCGATGAGGGGCCCGGCGATGACGCCCGTCAGGCCGAACACCGCGAGCCCGCCCAGGGTGGACAGCAGCACGAGGTAGTCAGGCATCTTGGTATCACGTCCGACGAGGATGGGGCGCAGCAAATTGTCGACGAGACCGATCACGAACGTACCGACCAGTATGATGACGACGCCCTTCCAGACCGATCCAATCGCGATCAAAATTACGGCTGCGGGGATCCAGACGAGGGCGGGACCGATGGCGGGCAGCAGCGAGACGATACCCATCGCGACGCCCCAGAAGATGGCGGCCTCGATGCCCAGCACGGCGAACGTGACTCCGCCGATCGCGCCCTGGACCACCGCCACCACGAGCGTCCCCTTCATCGTAGCGCGGGAGACGACGGCGAACTTCGTAAGCAGCCTTCGCTCGCGGTCGTCGCCGAGCGGAACGGCGCGGATGACGCCGTCCAGAATATGCTGTCCGTCCCGAATGAAGAAGAACAGCACGTAGAGCATCACGCCGAAGAGCAGGGTAAACGTCAGGGCATCCCGCCCGAATGCCAGGGCTTCCGTCGCGATGTAGCGGCTAACCGTCATTGCCGCGTCTTCCAGCGACGTACGTATGCTTTCGACATCGACGCCGTACGCCGTTAGCAGGTCGTTCAACATGGGAATGGACCGCTCCATGAAGTCGATCGGCGCCTGCAGGTCGATTTCGCCGGCCGCGATGCGACGGTAGATCCCCAGCGCCTGCTGCGTCACGGCCGCCGCAAGGAGTCCGAACGGCACGATGATCACGAAGATGATCGTCACCGTGGTCATGACGGCGGCAAGACTCGGCCGGCCTCTGACCGCCGACACGTACCATCTGTTCAGCGGTTGAAACAGTACGGCCAGCACGGCGGCCCAGAAAACAGGCATCAGCAGATCGGCAACGACCCACACGAACGCCATGGTCACCAGCAGAACGACGACCAGAAAGGATCTGGATTCGAGGTTTCGAAGGGGCATGACGATCGGGCTCTCAAGCGGATGAACGTGTCGAAGGTACCGTGCCGCCCTCACACTTACATTCCTGAGGGATGGAAAGCAAGGCGGTCGGAACAGCCGCCGGATGTCGAAGCCCGGGAACGGCGGTGGTCGGAAGCGCCCGCGGGGACCACCCCGCAGCGCGAGAGAGGAAAGCGTTCTGCATCCACGAGGTCGCCGGCGGGCTACCTGGCTCCGTCGCGGCAGCTTTTTCGGGGCCGCTTACTTCCCGAGGCGGATAAACGCCGCCAGATCCGCCATCTGCTGCTCGGTCAGCGTCTCGGCGTAGTCGGACGGCATGACGCTGGCGTCCAGGCTGTTCAGCGACTGGATGTTCCGGCGCGCATACGTCGTCTCGGTCCCGTCCGCCTCCCGCACCGTGACGGCGTTCGCCGTCTCAGAGGCGATCATGCCCTCGACGGTTTCCCCGCTTCCGAGGATGAGCTGCCAGAGCTCGTAACCGCGGACGATCGCCTGGTCCGGCCGTACGATTTGATCCACGACGTCGGCCGTGGCCCACCCCCGAACGCTCATCAGATCCGGGCCGACCTCGCCTCCCGGCGCTACGTCGCCGAGCGCGTGGCAGCGAGCACACTCCCGGTAGAATACGGCGCGCCCCTGCTCCGGCTCAGGCGTCATCTCTGTGACGCGCCGCACGTAACCGGCCGTCTCCTGCCGCACCTGCTCGGCCGCACCGGTGATGAGCGCCCGCGCCCGGGCCTTCATGTCGTCGGGGATGTCGCGCATGAGCGTGACCTTATGGCCCCAGCCGATGTTCGCGGGCTGGACCGTGCCGTCCTCCAGTGCGCTGAGAAGGTGCTCGATGCTCCCGAGATCGAAAGGCCGGCTGAGGATGGCGTCGAGGGCGGCGTCGCGCACCGTCCGGGTAAGGACCGGCCAGCGATCCATCGCTACGGTGCTGACGGTCGTCCCGCCGGCCGCACCGAGCGCGCGGAAGGCGGCTACCTGCACGTTCGCCGGCTGGGTCGGATCGATGAGAGCCGTCATCAGGCCCGTGTGACGAGGGGCATCGTCGAGCGTGAGGAATTCGATGGCCTGCGCCCGGCGGTCCGACGGTGCATCCGCGTCCCCGGCGGTTTCTCGCGCGCGCTGCACGAGGCCTCCCCGCTCCGCCGGCAGGCCCGTCGCCTTCAAGACGTCCGCGGCGGCGGCGCGTACCTGAGAGGAGGGATGGTCGAACATGGCGACGGCGACGGCCTCGAGATGCGGCCCGACCTCGGCCGGGAGTTCGCGGGCGTCGAATCCCTGCGCCAGGCCTTCCAGCACGGGCGCCTGCCACCCGGCGACCGAAATCGGCGCGACGGCGTCGTCGAAGAGCCTCCGGACGCCGCTCCACGGCCGGGTGGCGCCTGCCAGCGCGCTGAGCCGCCGGACGAACGACGCATGCTCGGGCTCGTAGCCTTCGATGACGGTCTCCAGCACGTCGCCCTCCTGCACAAACGGTGACGAGAGGGCCGCTACCTGCGTCCACTCGTCGTCGATGTCGCCAAAGAGCAGCTCCTGCCGGACCTGCGAGGCCCGGGGCGCGTCCACGAACCCCAGCGTGAGCAGCAGCTGAAATCGCACCTTGCCGTCCGGATCCGAAGCCATGCCCAGCAGCGCATTCTGCAGCTCCGGCGATTCGCCGAGGTACCGCTCCGCCAGCCGGATTGCATTCTCGCGAACGCCCGGTTCCTCATCCTGCAGGGCACCCCGGATGACGTCGGCCTCGAGCCGTCCGAGACCTTGCAGCGTCCAGAGCGCATGCAGGCGGCCGAGAGACGACGGGCCGCGAGCCAGTCGGACGAGGTGCGGAACGACCTCCACCGCCTCCCGATCCACCAGGAGACGCTGCGCGGTTCGTCGCCACCAGCCGTTCGGATCCGCCAGACGGGCTACGAGCTCCTCATCGGAGGCCTTCCCCAGATCGAGGCCCCTCGTCCAGTCCGCCGGAGCGGCGCCTTTGGTCGTGACGCGGTAGATCCGTCCCATGTCCGTTCCATCGTAGAGCGTTCCGGACTCGAGCACTTCGTCGGAGAGCCACTCCGGGCCTTCGATGATCTTGCGGTAGTAGTCGACGACGTAGAGGGCACCGTCGGGGCCGACGTACATGTTCACCGGCCGAAAGCGTGCGTCCGTGGATGCCAGAAATTCGTCGTGCGGCCGGATACGCGCGGCCGTCAGCGCGGGACCTTCGCGCCGGAGACGGTCGGCGTGCACGAGATTGTGGGACGGCTCGCCGACGAACGAGACGTTCTCGAACCCGTCCGGGAAGGCGCCGCCGTCGTAGAAGGTGATGCCGCACGCCGAGGTGATCTCACCGACGTCGGTAAGGATCTGATAATCCGGATCTGTGGTGATGGGAAAGATCTTCGCCGCTGCAGCGTGATCGGAAATGGATTCGGTGGCGCGGGCGACGAGCAGGTTGGGATTGCGGTCCAGATAGCGAGCCGCGATGACCTCCTCGAAGATGTGATTTCGGTTGCTGTTGAGCAGCTGATGTCCCCAGAGGTCGAACGTCAGGCCGTACTGCGTACCGCTGGACTGGGCCTCGAGCTCGTGCGAATCGGGGCGGAACCGGATGTTCCGGTTGACGGCCTGGGACGGGATGCGAGGGGCGTCGGGGTTTTCGGGGAAGTACACGTCGCTGCCGCTCGTCCGCCGGTTGCCGAGGTAGATCCAGTTGTCGAGGCCATAGGTGGGATTGTTCACGTCTCCCTCCCCGTCCCCCTGATGAAAACCGGTCAGCAGGAGGCGCTCGACGTCCGCGCGCGCCTGCTCGAGCGAAAACCCGCTCTGCACGGACATGAGCGCCGTGTTGAAGACCTGCAACTTTGGACTCGACGCGCGCTTCCGGGTCGCCTGACCGGGGTACTTGGACAGACCGCAAACCATGGAGGCGGCAGACAGCAGTTCCAGAAAGTGCGCGAGGGTCGTCGTGTTGCCGGCATCTCGGAGCCGTCGCAGCATTTCGGTGTACGGGAGAACCTGTCCCGAGGAGCCGCAGCTCAGCTCGA
>CAZXHQ010000397.1:0-4014 GCA_964640145.1 uncultured Rhodothermales bacterium
CACGATACCGAGATGGTTGCTGTGAGCCGGGTACGCGCGGGGGCCGGCCGCTATGCTGCGAGGCGGCCTGCCTCGTGCACTCCGCTCACCGGTCTCGAGGCACTAGCGCGACGCAAAGACCGAACGGCTTCCACCCTTCTGAAAAGCAATAATGTCGTACGGATCACTACGCGGCCCCTCCATTCCAGGTGAGCCCATCGGCATGCCGGGTACGGCGAGTCCTGCGACGTCGGCATCCTCATCCAACATCCGCTTTATCTCTTCGGCAGGCACGTGTCCCTCGACCACATACCCGTCCACGAGCGCCGTGTGGCACGACCTCAGGTCCCCAGGTACGCCGTAGCGAGCCTTAATCATGGCTCCTTCGTCCGTGTCGATCGCCTTGACGCGAAATCCGTTGTCTTCCAGATGATCGACCCACTTGCTGCAGCACCCGCAGGTGGGGCTCTTATAGACCGTCACGGTCGGCAGATCTCCGCCCGACGAATCGCGAATCGCCAGGATGCCGACGGCGAGTACCGCGCCGACGACGAACGCGATAAGGAGGTGGGATTTCTTCATGGCTATGCCTGGATCGATGGGATACGGCGGGCGGTTCTCAAAAGGTGAATGCGGGCATGAAGTTCCATGCAGCGGCCGCCCGTCGAGCACGTCAAGAGACCACCTCGTACCGCCGGCCGACCTCCGTGAAGGCGGCGACGGCACGGTCCAGGTGCGCTCGCTCGTGTCCGGCCGAGATCTGTACTCGAATCCGGGCCTTTCCCCTGGGCACGACCGGATAGCTGAAACCGATTACGTAGATGCCTTTCACGAGGAGGTCGGCGGCCATGTTCGTGGCGATCCGGGCGTCGTAGAGCATGATGGGGACGATAGGATGGATGCCGGGACGGATATCGAAGCCCCGTTCCGTCATTTGCGAGCGGAAGTAGCGCGTGTTCTCTTCGAGGCGGTCGCGCCGCTCGGTACTTTGCTCCAGACGGTCCAGGACGGCCAGCGTCGTGTAGACGATCACGGGGGCGACGGTGTTGGAGAAGAGGTACGGCCGCGACCGCTGGCGGAGCAGCTCCACGATCTCCTTCCGGGCCGCAGTAAAACCGCCCGAGGCGCCGCCCAGGGCTTTGCCGAGCGTGCTCGTGACAATGTCGACCCGGCCCATCACGCCGCAGTGTTCGATCGAGCCGCGTCCGGTTTTTCCGAAGAATCCGGTGGCGTGGCTGTCGTCCACCATGACAAGTGCGTTATATCGATCTGCCAGGTCACAAATCTCGGCCAGCCGCGCGACGTCCCCATCCATGGAGAAGACGCCATCGGTAGCGATCACCCGGATCTTCGCCCTCCGCGCGTCTTTCAGGACCCTTTCGAGATCATCCATGTCGCTGTGGCGATACCGATGCCGCTCGGCCTTGCAGAGTCGTATTCCATCGATGATGCTGGCATGATTCAGCTCGTCGCTGATGACGGCGCATTCCTGGTCGAGCAGGGTCTCAAAAAGACCCGTGTTTGCGTCGAAACACGACGAGTAGAGGATCGCATCTTCGATGCGGAGGAATTCACTTACCCTTTTCTCCAGCTTTTTGTGAATCTCTTGCGTGCCGCAAATAAAGCGCACGGACGCCATCCCAAACCCGTACGCCTCAAGTCCCTCCTGGGCGCGAGCGATGAGTTCACGATCGTTGGCCAGCCCGAGGTAATTATTCGCGCAGAAGTTTATGACCTTCTCGGCCGCCCGGACGCGAATCTCGGCGGCCTGCTGTGAGGTTATGATGCGTTCGTCCTTATACAGCCCGGAGGCGCGGATCTCTTCGATCTCGGATTGAAAGGCAGACAGGGCGGAACGGGTCATGGGAGTCGTACCGGGTCGGAATGGGTGGAGGTCACGGCTTGGCGGGCTGGACGAGGTGGGCGAGCATATCCTCTACGATGTCCTCCAGCGCATACGTAGGACGCCAGCCCCAGTCTTCGCGAGCTCGCAGGTCGTCCACGTCGCGGGGCCATGAATCGGCGATGCGCTGCCGTCGGTCGGGCCGGTATACGATCTCGAAGTCCGGGACGCGCTGGCGAATCGCGTCGGCGAGCTCGCGGACCGTAAAGCTGGTGGCGGAGACGTTGTAACTCGTCCGCACGGACACGAAGCCGACGCTGGCCTGCATGAGCTTGACGGCGGCGCGGATGGCGTCGAGCATGTACATCATCGGAAGCCGTGTATCCGGACCGACGAAGCATTCGTACGGTGCGCCCTCCGCGGCGGCGTAGAACGCCTCGACGGCATAATCGGTCGTGCCTCCGCCCGGCGGCGTCTTGTAGCTGATCAGGCCGGGATAGCGGACGCTGCGCACGTCGACGCCGTAGTGATCATAATAGTATCGGCAAAGAAACTCTCCGGACAGTTTCGTCACGCCGTACATCGTGCTGGGATCGACGATCGTTGTCTGCGGCGCCTTTTCGACGGGCGTCGCCCTTCCGAAGACGGCGATCGAACTCGGCCAGAAGACTTTGAGCCCGCGCGCGCGCGCCACGTCGAGCACGTGCTTGAGTCCGTTGATGTTCACGTCCCAGGTGCGGTCCGGATCTCGCTCGCCGGTCACCGAGAGGAGGCTTGCCAGATGGTAGATCGTATGGATGCGATGCCTGTCGACGATTCCGCGCAGGGCATCTCGGTCGGTCACGTCCAGCGCTTCACACGTCACGGCTTCGGACGTCGTCGAGGGAACGGACAGGTCCGTGGCGATTAGCGTTTCAGCGCCGGCGAGCTCCGACACGAGCTCCGACCCGACCTGGCCGTTGGCACCGGTGATGAGAATAGCCATGCGGTATCAGCTGCTGCTTGGGATAGCATCCACAGTACGAGGGGGAGCGGCGCGGCGTTCTGCCGACATGCGGAGAAGATGCGAATAATCACCAGCCGACGGGTGCCGCACGGCAGCGCCGGCGCATCCAGCGAACCGATCGGTCGGAACGCAATTGAACTTTCCGGAAAACGCCTCGTTAACCTTCACTCATTTAATTCAAACAAGTCAGCACGCAGTGATACCTGATCTGGGGGGCGAAGTACCAAGTACTCTTCGAGGTTGGGATAGCACAGGTGAAGGACGCAACTAGTACACACAGGTTATGCAACGCGGAAAAGTAAAGTGGTTCAGTATTGAGAAGGGTTTCGGTTTTATCGAGCCCAGCGACGGTAGCAAGGACGTATTCGTCCATCGCAACAACGTCAACGGTCTCGGTTGGGACGAAGGTCTTCGCGATGGCGAAGAAGTAGAGTTCGAAACCGAACAGACCCCGAAAGGACTCAGCGCGACGAACGTCGAGCGCGGAGACAGCGGAAGCTTGCTCTAAAGGTCCGAGCACCTAAGAAAAGAAAAAGGTCCGATCGATTCTCGGTCGGACCTTTTTCTATGTACGCCCTTCCCGTCCCTATTTAAAAACCTCCCCGCCGCTTCCGACGGGGAGGTGTGCCCCGGTTGATCAATCCGCATGATCGGGGTAGGAGCGGCCCCGCGCGGTTCACCCTGATGGAGATCCGCCCTGACAGCCTGTCGCTCACGCCAGAACCGAAGCCGCGGTGCGGACTCACGGGCGCCCGAGTTTCAGACGCCTCGGTTCCGGCCCTCTTGCGAGGGCGCCGGATCTGCCGCTGTTACTGGAAGAGCTGCAGGACGGCCTGGGGTGCGGCGTTCGCCTGCGCGAGCGTCGAGGTGCCGGTCTGCTGGAGGATCTGCAGCTTGACGATCTCGAGCTGTTCCTTGGCGAAGTCCGCATCGGCGATGCGGCTGCGGGCGGCTTCGTAGTTGTTCATGGAGGTTTGCAGGTTGTCCTGCTTGAAGGTGAGGCGCTTCTGGTTGTCTCCGATCGTGCTGAGGCGGCTGGCCAGCGTGGAGATGGCCGTGTTGATGTTTGCCAGCGTGGTGCCCGAGGAGGCCGTCGAGGCGACGTCGAGGTTGCCGGTGCCGACGCTGAGCACGCTGGTGCCGAGCGTGGCGATCGAGACGTTGAAGGTGTCGCCCTCTTCGGAGT
>CAZXHQ010000398.1:0-4011 GCA_964640145.1 uncultured Rhodothermales bacterium
TGCCTTCAGCCGATCCACGGGGGAGCACGAAGTGATCGTTGAGATTCCGGAACCGGTCATACGGCGTCATGTCTTCGGTGCCCGGCCCCCAGTCCAGTTCCCGGTCGGACTGGCTGAGCGCCCTCAGAAGCTCGCTGAGGTAAAGGTGTCGACCGGATTGCAGCTGCACGCGCTCGGCTCTGATCGTAAGGGACGTGTCGACGGGCTCCGACTCGGTGGCGCGAAGGGCCCCGTAGGCGGAGGCGACGTAGCCCCGCGAGTACGTCTTGAAGCTCGAGTTCCGTGAGACCGTATCGTAGCCGGTCGTGACGGCCCACATGTAGGCATCCATCACGGTGGACTCGGGCGTGAAGTAATCGCTGCCGGCGGTCAGGAACTGCCGGTAGACCCCGTAGATGTTGCCGGGCCCCGTATGGTAGGCAGAGATGCCGGGCATCTCGTGGCCGACGGCATTCCTGTAGCCCGCTGCGGTAACGAAGGCCGCCTCCATGGCGATCAGCGGGTGCCACTCCTCGTAGACGTCGATGGCGTTCCCGGCAGCCGTCGATATGCGGTAGTGATGGATGTCGTTCTGGCGCAGCACGTACGGCATCATTTGATAGCGGCTGCGGGCGCCGACCGGAGATACGAGCCGGTCGTTGTTGAACGTCTCCACCGTACCGATCTCCGTGACGAGCAGGCTCATGCCGAGGTACCTGGCCAGCCTGATCTCATATTCGATGTATTCCTGCTCGCGCTGGCGGGCTTCGAGTACCTGATTTCTGCGCCCCCACTTCACGGTTACCGCCCCACGGGGGATGCCGCGCGCGGCGTACTTGTCCACGAGCCGTCGCGTCAAGGTGCGTCTCTCACGGTCGATGCGGCCCCAGTCCCACGACTGGTTCTCCCGGCGGTTTTGATAGGTCCGGCGCTCGTCCTCGAGCTCGTAGAGCTCCAACAGCTCGCCGTTCCGATTGTCGACGACACGGATCGTGAAATTGTCATCCCACGCCTGCCGCTGCTCGTACAGCTTGAGCAGGGACCGGAACTCGCGGATCATGCGGCTCGTGGTGGAGGAGACGCCCGTGCCGATCATCTGACCGGACGTATACGGACGAAATAATACGTCCGGATGAATACTGAGCTCCTCGAACGTGAAGAGGCCGCCGGCTTCTTCGCGTGCCTCGCCGGCCCCGGCATCGAGTTCGGACGTCGGCTCGTTCAAAGGCTCGAAATAGCGCATGAAGCCCCGCGCCATGGTGTCGAGCCCGCCCGAGAGCATCAGCAGCACGACGAGAGCCAGCGAACAGGCCATCGTGGCCCAAAAGATGTTCGCAGCGCGAACGCCCGACGGCACGTCCGCGGGCGATCGGGATCCCTCGCCGGGATCCTGCTCGCGCGGGCGAGATGGATCGGCTTCGGTATCGGTGGGTCGCTCAGATTTCTGTGTCATGGGTACTGCGCATGCGCTACTACTTTCGGGCGACGTCTATTTGTAACGGACGGCGGGGTCTGCGTGCTCCCCGGAAGGCCTGAATAAAAATAGACGCTACCGTTATTTCCGAATATACGGACGTTTCACGTAATCAATAGCACAAATCGACGGCTATTGCGACGAATCGACTATCGGTTGCAACTCACGTGCCATTTTCTGCCGCACGCGCCCGGCGGCGGGACTTTTCCACGAGATGGCGAAACAGGGGCTGCATGGAATCCCCCATTTTTTCCGGGTGGAATTGTACTCCCAGCACCGTACCGTCCTCATTCTCGATCGCTTCGATGACGCCGTCCGGCGCGCGCGCGCCAACACGAAACGGCTCCGCGACGGTAGCGATCGCCTGTATGTGTCGCGTGTTCACGTCGATCGCCTTACATTTTAACACACTATGGAGCGCGGACGTTTCTTCGACGTCGATGCGATGCATGTCACCGCCGCGTTTCTCGCTGTGTGAGAGTGCGTGCTCCAGGTTTTGCTGCGCGTCTGCGTAGATGGTGCCGCCGTGAACGGCGTTCAGCAGCTGCATGCCGTAGCAGATCCCCAGGACCGGGCGCCGAGCCTCGAGGAACGCGCGAAGGACGGCTGCGTCCGATCGGGCACGGACCGGATCCGTCGGATCGATGTCATCGGGGAGTTCGCCGATCAGTCCGTCGGTGACGGCCGGGCCACCGGTGATCACGAGCCCGTGGAGCAGGGCGACGAACCGCTCGAGCAGGGGCCTGGACTCGATGATTGGCACGATCATAGGAAGCCCGCCGGCGCGTTCGACGGCGCGCACGTACTCGTGGTTGAGACGCTGCTCGCCGTCGTTGAAGGAGGTAGTGATGCCTATTCGGACGTCCATGGCAGGATGTCACGTCATTGTGAATCGCCTTCCAGCAGCACGTTGCCACGTCCGAGCAGGCGCGCCATGCCATTTATGAGCTCGGGCGTCGGATCGACGACGTAGGAGCGGCTCCGCACGCGCTGAGCACCGCCCGGCAGGTCCCGCGCGCGAATGTCGAAATAGAGGTTGCACCGGCCGCGATTCTCCTCACAAAGCGCCCGCAGCTCCGCGATGGTGTCCGGCCTGACGTGGTCGCTGTCCACATTCAGCACGATGGCTTTGACCATCTGCTCGCGCACCTTCCACATCGGCATGATGTCGCGGCCGATGATCTTTACGTTTCCGCCGCGGAATTCGACCTCGCCGCTGACCATGACCACCTCGTCGACCTTCAGGTAGTTCTGCACGCGGTCGTATACGTTGGAGAAGCAGACAATCTCCCCCTGGCCCGTGAAGTCTTCGATGGTGACGAAGGCGATGGGCTTGCCCGTCTTGGTCGTCCGCCGCTGCACCTCAGTGATGATGCCGAAGAGGGAGTGGGTCGGACCGCGTCCATTCTGCCTGCCGTCGCCGCCCGTCTCGGCGTCCTCTAAGTCCTTCTCGGTGATCGTGCCGAGCTCGGCGGTGGCGAAGGCTCGCGTCTCGGCGGTATACGCTTCCAGCGGGTGCCCGGAGATATAGAAGCCCATCAGATCGCGCTCTTCCCTGAGGATGCGCGCGCGCGGCCACCGTTCGACGCTCGGAAGCGTGGGCGCCATGACCGATCCGCCCGTCTCGTCGCCGAACAGCGAGTTCTGCCCCGCCGCCCGATCGGCCTGCACCTTTTGCGCGTACTGCACGGCGAGGTCGACGGCCTCCACATGCTGGGCCCGGTGCCCTTCGAGGTCTTCCAGGGCCCCGGCCCGAGCCAGGCTCTCCAGCGTCTTTTTGTTGACGGCCCGCAGGTCGAGCTCCCGCGTCATGTCGAAGACGGTTTCGAAGGCGCCGTGCCTCCGGCGCGTGCTGACGATCGCGTCGATGGCGGATGCCCCGACCCCCTTGATCGCGCCGAGTCCGAATCGGATGCGGCCTTCATCCACCGTAAACCGATTCCGGCTGCGATTGATGGAAGGCGGGAGCACGTCGATATCCATTTGCCGGGCTTCTTCGAGCACGATGGCAAGCTTCTTGGTGTCGCCCATTTCGTTCGTCATCGCCGCCGCCATGAATGCAGCGGGGTAGTGCGCTTTGAGGTAGGCCGTTTGATAGGCGACCACGGAATAGGCGGCGCTGTGGCTCTTGTTAAACCCATAGCCGGCGAACTTGGCCATCAGGTCGAAGACCTCGTTGGCCTTCTCCTCGGAGACGTTCCGCCGCGTCGCCCCCTCCACGAAGATGGTTCGCTGCTTGTCCATCTCCTTCTGCTTCTTCTTGCCCATGGCGCGCCGCAGCAGGTCTGCGCCGCCGAGCGAGTACCCCCCCATAACCTGGGCCATCTGCATGACCTGCTCCTGATAGACGGGGATCCCATAGGTCGGCTTCAGGACGGGCTCCAGCATCGGATGCGGATACTCGACCTTCTCCCGGCCGTGCTTCCGATCGATGTAGTTCGGTATGAGGTCCATGGGTCCGGGCCGGTAGAGTGCGTTCATCGCGATCAGGTCGTCCAGACTCGTCGGCTTGAGCTTGCGCAGCCACTCCCGCATGCCGCTCGACTCGAACTGAAAGA
>CAZXHQ010000399.1:0-4008 GCA_964640145.1 uncultured Rhodothermales bacterium
GCCGACGTACGTCACGGTCGCCAGCTCGACGTCGAGCTCCGTCCTTCCGGCGATAGGCACTTCTTTTTGCTGATACCCGATGAAGGAGAAGACCAGCGTGTCGTCCAGCGACGGCACGGTCAGGGTGAAGTTGCCCGCATTATCACTCGCCGTGCCCTGCGCCGTTCCTTTTATGATGATGTTGACGCCCGGGAGCGGATTGGCATCCGTGGAGTCTCGGACCGTCCCCGATACCTCCTCCTGAGCAAGCGCGCTCGCCGGCACCAGCAGGGCGGCGAGAAGAGCGACGTACAAGAACTGTGAAACTTTCTCCTTCATGATCCTCAATGCCTTTGTTTGATCACGTGAAGTAATCTGCCCGGCCCATCGCTATGCACCGGACCTGCCTGCGGGAACAGCCTTCTCCCACAGGGAGCACATGGGGTGCGGAGGTGAATTCATTCCTCAATCCCTCGGGGCGAGATTCAGGCCCCCGACGTCAAACCGACGCGGGTATCACCCATTCTTCGTATCTCCTTCACACTATACGCGATGTGACGGTACCGTTCAACACCGTTTCAATGCCCTATGACTGATAAAATGGCATGGCATTATAGCCCGGGAGAGGGACTTCGACAAGAGAGGTGACGCAAAATGCCCTACCTGGCGCGGGAGGTCGCCAGCGCGCGCTGAAAGTGCTCCGGCGTGACGTAGCGCGTATGGTAGTCCCGCCAGTCGCGGGGATGTCGCCGATAAGCCGGCTCGTCCGTCAGGCGGCCCGGCGGGTCGGAATAGTCGGTGAGACCATGATATGGAAGCGGACGCACCGTCTTCGAGTGGCCCGTGTTGTAATCACCGTCCTTGACCCACCCGTCCCCGATGAGCACGAAGTCGCGCACCCAGCCCTCGGGCAGCGGTGGGACGGGGAACTGGAAGGCAAGTTCGTCGCCGGCATTCATGATCACGTACCGGTCGTCGACCTCCGCGATCAGCGGGCGCACGTCGCCGAAGCGCGTATGATAGCCGATAAGGTCGCGCCACTGCGGCCCGGTCGCGGCCAGTCGGCCGTACTCCGGAAGCTCCGGCGAAGAGTGTCCGGCCTGGCTGACCGTCGAGAAGCCCCGGTAACGGAGCACGGCCGAATCCGGCGCGAGGCGCCGCGTCCGAACCTCGGCCTCGGGCCGTCCGACCGCCCAGGCAATCCGATCCCAATAAATCTCCATATCGGTGCGGAGCCGGAGACGGCGGGGCACGCCGGCCTCGAACATTCCCTCGGCGTCCAGCAAGATCGTCTTCATCTTGCCTGCCGGGAAGCCGACATCCGAGCGGGCCGTCTTCCAGCCGCCCCCTCCGTCCGGCACGTCGAGACTGAGGCTGCGGGGCGGCTCCTGCCTCCCCTGTGCCATGGCGAAGTTGATCGAGCTGTCCGTGGGCCGCACCCAGCCGGATGCCACGATCCACAGCGGGCCGGATCGAGGAGCGTCGCTCAGATCCACTTCGACGTGATGCTCGTCGGCCACGCCCTGGTAAGCGCCGAGCTCGAACGTATCGAGATAGCGCCCGTCGAGCGCACGGACCAGCTTCGTAACGTCACGGCCCTGATCATCCCACGCCTGCCGTACGGGATGCACGCTGCCCGTCGGATGAAGCTCCCATTCGGGCGGCGGCACGGCGAATCGCTCATCGACGAAGACCTCGATATCCGGCGGGCGGTCGACCGTCATCAGCTCCACGTGGTCGATAAAGTGAGTCTCCCAGAGCTCGGCCGTGATGCGCACGTCGTAGAGGCCGTCCCGCGGCTTCAGCTGATCGGCATCGATCTTGATCCAGTCGACTCCGTGCATCACGTTGGCGCCTTCCTGCGCGTTGATGCGCAGCCCCAGCGCCGTTCGCCACAGGAAGTCGGTCACGAACCGCATCTCCTCCCCGTCATGCGTAAAGACCCACGGACAGGATCCTTTCAGCCGCTGCTGCGCCAGGGCGACCTGATCCGTTTCCAGATCGAACTCGGCCTGCATGGAGCCGTTCGGCCATATGATGCGAGCCACGTGCACCATCTGCTGATTCCCCAGCCCGAAACGCACCACGGGCGACGTAATTCGCTGCTTCTGATAGAGGAGTCCTGCGCGTATCTCTACCGTTCCGCCGATCCCGAACGAGTTGATGCGCCGGTCTCCGGTGGTGCTTGCCGCCTGGACCTGGATGCTCTTCGACGCATAATTCGCGGGTCCCTCGTTGATGCGGTGGACGGGCTGGCCGTCCTCCGAAAGGCCGATGAGATCGAGACGCCCGGCGCCGGAAAGATCCGCCACCTCGAACAGCCGCGGTCCTGGCGAGGCGTCGATCGGGACGAGCGATCCGTCCGCACCGCTCAACCAGAGCCGCCCGCCGGCCGGTGCGGCGGCGAGCACGTCGAGGCTGCCATTATTATCCAGATCCTCCACGACGAGCATCGACAGGCCGTCCGGTCCGTCGCTCCAGCGCGCGACGACCGCGCTCTCCCAGCGGTCTCCGGATTCCGGAGGCGAGAAGCGCCGCACGACTCCGTCGGCCGACAGCGTCAGAAGCTCCATCCGGCTGTCACCATCCAGGTCGGCGGCGGCGACGGCCCGCGCGTTCTCGGCGTGCGGAAGCGCGGCGGCGCGCTCGAACTGACCGAACCGGCGATTTTCGTACAGGTGGACGGTGCCGTCGCCGTCGAGCAGGACCACGTCCAGGTCCCCGTCGGCATCGAGATCCGCGGTAACGACATCCTCGAGGCCCGTCACGTCGCCGAACAGCGGCCAGACCGCGAACGTGCCGTCGCCTTTATTCCGGAGCACGCGCGTCGCGCCACGGGAGGCCAGGATCAGGTCGAGGTCGCCCTCCTGGTCCAGATCCCCCGCCCAGGCGCCGGCATAGGCGCCGCGGCGCACGTCTGCCGGCAGATCGGTCTCCGCCGTGACGTCCGTAAAGGCGTTCGGGCGCTCCTGCCGGAGGATGCGAATGCCCCCCGCTCCGGCCAGGACCAGATCCATCTGATAGTCGTTGTCGTAGTCGACGGCGGCGACGCCGTGTCGGCCGGGCGGGGTTGCCGCAGAGCCGCCCGGGAAGGGAACGGACGTGCCCGTGCCGAGCTTGACCGTCCGGCCGTTGGCCACGGCCAGCGTCAGGACGCGATTTCCGGCCAGCGGGAGGGTTCCCACCCACTGCCAGGGTCCGCCGTCGATCGACAGCGACGTGGACGTGAAACGAAGCAGCGTATCGGGCGCGGCGGCCGCGTCGTCGGGCGGCGGCAGGCGGAGGAACCGGGTAAACGGCGCGCCCTCCTGCCCTTCCGGATCCCGCACGGCGGCCAGATCGTCGCGGAAGACGGGGAGGCGCTGCAGATCGTTCTGGAGCAACGCCATCCGCGAGACGGCGCTCTGGAAATCACCCTCTCTTCCGGCTTGCTGCACCGTGCGGAGCAGCTCGTGCATCTCCTCCGGCCACGATCCGGCCCGATCGGCCAGCCGCGCCGCCGCCCTCTCCAGCATGTCGGCATCGCCCAGCTGCGCGCCGAGTCGTGCCTGCTCCAGCAGGACGGCGAGGTTGTCAGGGTCGACCTGGCGCATCCTGTCGAGCAGCTGCGCGCCTTCGACGCGCCCGGTCTCTCGCTCGATCGACCGGTACAGAGCATAGGCGGCTCGGAGATCGTCGGGGTTCAGCTCGACCGACCGGCGGAGGTGATCGGCGGCCTCCCCAGAGCGGCCCTCCTGCTGCGCCAGCATCCCGAGCAGGAGATAGATGCGGCCGTTATCAGGGGCCAGCTCGCGGGCGCGCTCGAGATGCTCGCGGGCATCGTCGAGCCGATTCTCACGGAGAGCCAGCAGCCCCAGGTTGGCCCAGGCCGCGGGTTCCCCGGGCGCCAGCTCCGTGAGACGCCTCAGATACTGTTCGGCCTGCCGGTGGGCGCCCGTCTCGATGCCGGCCAGGCCGGAATAATGGGCCGCGACCGCATCGGTGTAATCCTGCGACGACGGATCCGGCAGGCCGTTCTTGCCGCAGGCG
>CAZXHQ010000400.1:0-3995 GCA_964640145.1 uncultured Rhodothermales bacterium
CCTCGTCGATGAGTCCGCCCAGATCCTGGCCCGAAGCGGGTGAGGGGGCCAGGCCGAGGACGGTGACGAGCCCCGCGGAGGTGAGGAGGGGACATGGCCGAGATACGCGCATGAAGACTGCTAGGTATGGGCGGTGAGCATCCGTTTGTGTGGTGAAGGTAGACTGCCGGGATGCAGCCGTGCAAGCGGGTCTGCCTGAACGAGCTCCGCGGCGGGCACCTGCCTGCGGCGCGTTTGTGCACGGCAGGTTCCGTGCCGTATCATAATACATCTTTGAATCTGGCCACGGGGGCGTCAATACTCGGTCTGTTCTGCCATGTTTTCCGGATTATGTAGTCAGCGTGGGCGGATGACGGCGCCGCTGAAGTCGCGCTCGGCCTCCGGCCGTGTAAACCCCGTCGTGACGTGCGCCCTGCTCGCCATGCTGGCCGGGCGCATCGCGTGGGGCCAGAACGCCGTGCCGGCCCAGGAGTCCGAGCGCACCCGGCCGACCATGACGGCGGCCCGCACGCAGGAAGGCGTCCGGATCGATGCGCGGTTGGAGGAGCCGGATTGGGCGCGCGCCGAACCGGTGTCCGGCTTTATCCAGTTCGAGCCCGAGGAGGGGGCTCCGGCCTCACAGCGGACCGAGGTTCGCGTGCTCTATGGTCCGACCGATCTCTACGTCGGGGCCGTGCTCTACGACCAGGATCCCGAAGCCGTCACCGTATCGCTCGGACGCCGCGACGACTTCAACCGGGCCGACTGGTTCCTGGTCTCCATCGACTCGTACTTCGATAAGAAGACGGCCTACACGTTCGGTGTCAGCGCGGGAGGCGTGCAGTTCGACGCCATACAGACGGGTGCCCGCCGGGGACCGTCGGGCGCCGGAGACGCGCCGAACGACATGGACCCTTCCTGGGACGCGATCTGGGAGGTCGGCCGCCGCATTACGACGGACGGCTGGGTCGTCGAGATGCGGATTCCCTACAGCATGCTGCGATTCTCCGACGAGCCGGAACAGACGTGGGGCGTGCAGTTCACCCGGGTCATTCCGCGGCTGGGAGAACAGGCCGAATGGCCCCACGTGCCGCGGACGGAACGCGGGAATCTGGTCGCGTACTTCGGCCATCTCACCGGTATTTCGGCCGTGGAGCCGCGCAGCAACTTCCAGGTCACGCCCTATTCTGTTGCGCGAATGCGGTCGGCTGAGAGCGCCGAAGCGCCCGGATCGCTGGAACGAAACGGCAGCGCCGACATCGGCGGCGACGTGAAGATGGGACTCGGCCCGAATGTGACGCTCGACGCTACGTTCAATCCCGATTTCGGCCAGGTCGAAGCGGATCCTGCCGTTCTGAACCTGACCGCCTTCGAGACCGTGCTCGTCGAACGCCGTCCGTTCTTCGTCGAGGGGATGCAGATCTATCAGTTCGACCTCGGTCCCGGGCGGCTGCCGTATACCCGCCGCATCGGCGGCCACGCGCCCATAATCGGCGCCGCCAAGCTTTCCGGCCGAAGCGCCCAGGGGTTGTCGTACGGCGTGCTCGGGGCCGCCACGGGCCACAGGCTCGACCCGAGCCGATTCTATGGATTGGCGCGCGTGAGCCGGCAGATCGGCGATTTTTCGTCCTTCGGCGGCATCGTTACAGGCTTCGACGGCGAGGATCTCGCCACACCTGGAAGGAATCGAAGCGTGGTTGCGGGGATGGATTACGACGTTCGCTTCGTCGACAACGCCTACGGCGTCGAGGGTTTCGCCACGATCACCCATCGCTACTGGACGCGGGCCGGCCTCGACGCGCAAACCGGATACGGAGCCAAGGTGCTGCTTGCGAAGCGGCAGGGCGTGCTGAACGGGTTCACAGGTGTGGAGGGATTCAGCGATCAGGCGTACTACAACGATCTGGGACGCGTGCAGGAGGACAACTTCGTGTCTCTCTTCCTTCGATTCGAGTACAACCTGAACGGTGGACGCCCCTTCGGACCCTTTCAGCGCGCGCGTGTCGGCGACTTCGCCAGCCAAAAATTTTCCTACAGCGACGGGCTAGATCAGGGTCAGCGCCATCGGTTGAGCTCGAACTGGACGCTCCGCAGCCAGCAGGAGATCGAAGTGGGTGCAACGCTCGACCGCGTCGTCGGCGGCTACGACATCTTCGAGACGCGAGGCCTGGGCCCCTGGGCGAGACCTGCCGGCGTCGAGCTATCCGCCGCATTCCGGTCGGACGTGCGAAGGCGCTGGCAGCTCGGTCCGACCGCCGCCGTTCGCCTCGACCGCGATGGCGGGCGCGCCTACGCCCTGGGCATGGACGGCAACTGGAACGCCGGTTCGCGCGTGGAGCTCTCAGGAAGCCTCGAAGGCGCGTGGGAGAAGGCGGTGACGGCCTGGGTGTCGAACGAGTCGTTCGTCCGAAGCGACCGCGGCTGGATGATCGGAAACGAGGCATCGCCACCGGATGGGCTCGGGGCGAACGACTACGTGCTCTTGAGCGGCGGATCGCTTCTCGACGCGATCTTTGCAGAGGTCGATCCGTGGACGGCGGACCGTTATTACGTACCGATATTCGGGGCGCGCGACACGAGGTCGCTGGACCTGACCCTTCGGGGCACGGTCACGTTTCTCCCCAACCTTTCGCTCCAGCTCTACGGGCAGTTCTTTGTGGCGGGAGGCCGTTACGCTGATTTTCAGATCCTTCAGACCCGCGACCGGCTCGCCGCCTTCGACGCGTACCCGAAGCGCGATAATTTCGCCTTCAGCCGCCTGCAGTCGAATGCCGTGCTGCGCTGGGAATACCGACCGGGGTCGACGCTGTTCGTCGTGTGGACGCACGGGCGCCGATCCGATGACGCGCTGAACCCCCTCGGCCCGTGGAATCGTTCCCCGTACGATCGCCCGCTGAGCGGACAGATCGCCGATACGTTCGACGTGCTGCCCGAGAACGTTTTTCTCGTCAAGCTGAACTATGCGTTCCTGCGTTAATGCCTCGAGACGTACGTCGGCGGATCTCGCCGAAAACGTAGGTGTACCCCACGAGTCCCAGCGAGCAGCCATATGGGGAGGAGGCGGGAGGGGATCCAGCGGCGTTCGACGGCGCGCGGCCCTGCGTTACGAGGCGCTCGGTCAGGACGCTCCGCCCGTTCCGGACCACCCTCTCCAGCGGTGCAGACCTTTGTAATCGTGTCGTCAATTCGGAGAAGGGCCTCAAACGTCTCGCCGATGAGGAGGTACCTTATCGCAGGTATGGCCGCGGAAGTCGTACTTTGCAACGTCGTGGAGGAGGGGTCCCACGATCCGTAAGTTCGTATGAGCAATAGAGGGGACGGTAGTGATGGCATTTTCAAAACCAAAAGGACGCACGCACGCCCCCTTGTGGATGGCACTGTTTTCTGCCGGCGCGGCCCTGTCGCGCGTCGTTGGCGAACGATATCTCCTCAAGCGGGAATGGACATTGAGATGGAAGGACGTCCTCACCGCCATCGGCGGTGCCCTCGTCGGCTATCTCATTTTTCGTAAGCGACGCGGAAACGAACGGGCGGGGTTCTTTACGAGGTAGCGCTCCACCCACCTCGTACGATTTCCTTGCACGATGGCGCGGCGGAGGCGAGGGTCGTGTGCCTCTACTGGGAAGGCCCATCGGCGAGCGTCACCGTCATCCAGTGACTCATGCGGGGCGGACGAGCCTCCATACTTCTGCCCTGGGGGCCATATCGGCCGCGACCGTCCGCGCTGGAGAGACTGCCGCCTGGTAGGCCGCCCTCGCTCGATGCCTGCGCCGAGTAGTCGCCTTCGAGCTCCGGCGTCGTAAATCCCACGCCAATCTGTTCTCCAGGCCGGGCGCCGGCGGCGTAGAGCACGCCTTCGCGCGCGGCAAGCGCTATCTTCGCTTCGTAGGTCAATACCCGCTGATCGTATTCGGCGTGCATCTCTATGCCCGGCACGGAGTCCTTGCGCCGTCGGATGGACTGACCGCCCGCGCCGATGAGCTCCACTTCCTGCATGGAGCGTTCGATGCGGACGC
>CAZXHQ010000401.1:0-2703 GCA_964640145.1 uncultured Rhodothermales bacterium
GAGAGAAACCGCCTCATTCCTCCATGCGGTCTTCAAGGTCGCCATCTGCCCTTTGGGCACGGCGCTTGCAACTATTATTAGTAGTATCCGGGGGCATCACCCGCCACGACCAGGGCCCGGATATACTGTTATTAGACAATTTAGGAGGTCCATATGAATCGACTACAACAAATATCGGCTGCCGTACTTTCGTTCGTGCTCCTCATCACTCTGACGCTTGCATCCACGTCCGCTCTTCAGCGTACCGCACACCTGACCGCTTCCGTGGTCGGTACGCCGGTGAGCGTCGGGGAAATCTTCGTCGAGGATGAGGCCGAGCGCGTCTCGAAGGAGGAGATCCTGTGGCTCGCCCGCGTGATCTATTCGGAGACGAAGCGCCCGCACGAGCAGGAGCTCGTGGCCTGGGTGGTCCGCAACCGCGTCGAAACCGGCTACCGCGGCAACTCGACCTACAAGGAGGCCGTGCTGGACCGGTATCAGTTCAGCGCCTTCAACCCGAACACCCGCACGCGCCGGCATTACACGGGGCTGGAATGGAATTCGAAGGTGAAAGGATTCCCGACCGCGCTTTCGATCGCGGCGGACGTCGTCACGGCCGACGTGAAGGAGCGGCCGTTTCCGAAGACGACGCGCCACTTTTACAGCGCGCGTTCGATGGCGGGCGGTCGGGCCCCGGCCTGGGCCCACAACAAGCGTCCGGTCCAGCTCGACCGTGCGGTAGAAGCGGACCGCTTTCGCTTCTATGAGAGCGTCGCGTAACGGGCCATGAGGGCTCCGGCTTTGGTCACGAACCGCGCCGAAGTTGAGATGGCTCCGCCCTTCGGGCGGGGCCGTTTGTTTCTGCGGTGCGCGCGAAGGGCTGGAATGGACTACCTTGCGCCATACGCCCGCGTCGAGGCGCCTTCGCGTGCGCGGCCGCGACGTTACCGGGCCTCGAGCTCGACCATACGATAGCCGTGGCCGCGGACCGTCTCGATCATGCCTTTCAAGCCATGCGCTTCCAGCTTCTTTCTCAAGAAGTGCGTGTAGACGTCGACCATGTTCGTGCCCGTATCGAAGTCGATGCCCCACACGGCATCTAAAATCTGGTCGCGCGTGCAGAGGACGTCGCGCCGATCCATCAAATAGGCCACGAGCGCGAATTCGCGGGGCGTAAGCTCGACCTCCTGATCGCGGATGAAGAAGCGGTGCGCTGAGAGGTCGACCCGAAGATCTCCCAGTCGCCGCGTGTCATGCTCGGCGTCCTGCATGGACGGCCTCCGGCCGGAGGTGCTCGCCGCCGCCACGATACGCCGGTGAGAAAAGACTTTCGCCTGAAGGTAGGAAAGGTAAAGCGGGAAGGTGAGCGCATCGTCGGCGCCGGCTGCGATGCAGGACGCCAGCGCGTCGGGGCCCTCGCGGGAAAGCATGAAGACCGGCGCGGTCAGGGCCCGGCGGACGTGGAAGCAGAGCGTGTTCAGCGCGGGCGCCTCATCGAACGCCCAGTCCACGAGCACGGCATCGGCCGAGCGCGCGGCTTCCACCACGGCGAGACCATGCTCCGATATCGTGCGCTGCGCATTGACGAGACCCCGGCGCGAGTAGACCTCGACCTGGTGCGGTGACGGGCAGCACGCGCGAACGGCGGTCTCGACGACCGCGTCGTCGCACACCAGGCACAGCGTCATCGGCGCTTTCGGATCGCGGAGCATGCTGCGGTCAGCTGCAATGAGTCGGAAGGACGCGCGGGAGGGTCATCGTACGAACGATTGCAGCAATAATACCCCTCTTGCCGCCTGCACGAAGCAGCAGGATGGAGACGGCGACGACCGAAACGTCGTTTATCGATCGACCCGAACGCGGCGGACTAGCAGATGCCGGTGCCGGCAATCGCCCGTCTACGCGACGGCTACGACGTAGGCCAGCCCGAGCGTCATGATAACGATGACGGCGAGCAGAAACCCTACCGCGTACCGGATGACGGGACCGTCGGGATCGTCGGAAGCAAGCAGCTGGGGTCTTCTGGGGGGAATGGATCCTACCGGACCCCCGTCACGAGCGACGACGGCCCTCACCGAATACGACATGGCCGCGCCAGGCACTGGATGGTGGGCTTTCATGATTTTCTCCGTGCCGAACACGGCGATGGTGGGTCGTCATCCGAGAAGGATGACGTAGGCGATCGCGCCGATAACTCCGATGCCGAGGAGCAGAAAGAGGGAGAGTGCGAAGATGAACCACGTGGAGTTCGCCTCGCCTCCGACGGTCGGCGCCGTTCGCGGTGCGGACGGGCCGGCGGAGGCCACTCTCCGACCGCTGGTCGGCCGCGAGCGGCGGCGGATTTGCGTGGACGTAGGGATGCGGACGGCCGAATGGTCGCCCCTGCTGAGAACGTTCGTGCTGATCATGGCGTGCTACCCGCTCTGCGGGCGGTCTGAAAGGCGGTCGGAAGGTGCTGCGACGCGCAGCCGACGCGGCGCGAGGGCGTTGCACGTCGTCTACTGGAAGGCGACCGGCCGGGCGTGAGCTACGCGCTCATCTCCCAGCCGGGCCGGATCGAACCGCCTGAATCACACCAGAAAGGCGCCATAGAGCACGAAAAGCGGTACCGACGATCTCAGGCCTTCCCGGTGTCCGACGCTCGACGAAGCGGCCGATAAGGCCGCAGCGCGGAGCTCCGTCGTCCGCGAGCCGCCCAGCGAGGATCCACTTATGCGATCGGAT
>CAZXHQ010000401.1:2803-3978 GCA_964640145.1 uncultured Rhodothermales bacterium
GCGGAGCTCCGTCGTCCGCGAGCCGCCCAGCGAGGATCCACTTATGCGATCGGATGCCCTCTCGGCCCACAGCCTGTGTCCGGCGAGGAGGGTGGCGCGATCGCCGTCGTTCACGGCGCCGTGCCTTAGGTTCTCGTTCCGCTCGTGAGAAGAGACATCCGGCATCTCCGGACCGCGATCCCACGCCATGCGCGTACCGCCGGCCGCGACAAGTACGGCGAGTACGGCGGCCGTCGCGGCTCGAAGGACCGCGGTGCATGGGTGGCCGGGAATGCGCGCCGCGGGGCCGGGCAGAATATGTCGGATTGAACGGATCATCGTCGGTGGATGCTGTCGATGAGCCCGTCAACGATGCGCGGCGCCGTCGGTGCCCTCCGGATCCCCGTCGGGACCGTACTTTAAGCATTTTTTAATGCAGATCGACCGCGGAGACGGTCCAGCCACGTGGAGAAGCGGTCGGGCCAGATATTCGCGTCTTTTCCATTCGGGCGGTGTTTATCGCCTGCGTCGGACTCTCGGGCCTGGCGGCGCATACGGGCGAACGACCGCGATCGGCACACGGAAGGTACTCGGCGCCACTGCTGCTGCCATCGTCGTGCTGCTCTCAAAGTACTGCAGGGGGAAGATCTACTCCAGCTCCTCTACCTCGACGCGGAGCATCCGATCGCCCTCCTCAATCGAGTCGACGACGTCCTGTCCCTCGATGATCTTGCCGAAAACGGTATGGCGGCCGTTCAGGTGGGGCTGGGGCGAGTGCGTGATGAAGAATTGACTGCCGTTCGTGTTCGGTCCCGAATTCGCCATCGAGATCACGCCGCGTTCGTGCTCGAGGGGATTGCCCCTGACTTCGTCCTCGAACTGATAGCCCGGCCCGCCCGTCCCCGTGCCGGTCGGATCACCGCCCTGGATCATGAAGTTGTCGATGACGCGGTGGAAGAGCACCTGCTCGTAGAATCCTTCCCGAGCCAGGAAGACGAAGTTGTTGACGGTTTTCGGAGCGTGCTCCGGATACAGCTTCAAGACGATCGTGCCTTTATCCGTTTCGATGTTTGCTCGGTACGTCTTCTCCTGGTCGATCTGCATGGCCGGAGGATTATTCCATTGTTTCGGCGGCATGAGCTGGGGGACTCGGTCTGTTGGATGAACGATACTCGGTGACTACTTTGAGAATACGG
>CAZXHQ010000402.1:0-1229 GCA_964640145.1 uncultured Rhodothermales bacterium
CCGGATTCGCGTGCCGTCATTCCTGCCGACGCGGTGGCAACACGGCGGTCTTGCGCCCACCTACCGCCCCTTCGCAAGCCGCACCCGCGTCTCCTTCGGGATGCGCTCCGGATCCTCCAGATACCGCGGCAGCTCCTTCGCCACGAGGGGACCCGTGAGGAGACCTTTCGCGCCGAGGCCGCTGAATACCCAGACGCGCTTTCTCCCCGGAAGCGGACCTACCATGGGCAGCCGGATCCCCGGCACGGTAATCCGCACGCCGGCGCGCTCCTCGAGCACGCACGTCTCACGGATGGACGGGAGCATCTTCTCGACCTTCCGCAGGATGACTTCGGTGGCGGATGCGGAGGGCTGCAGATCCGCGAACCGGTGTTCGTAGGTGCTGCCGCAAAAGACCGTGTCGTCCTGCGCGGCGTCATGGGCTACGTAGCCGGATCCAGCGACGTGGGGCGCCTCGGCCGGCAGGTCGGCCGGTCTCGAGAGCCGCACGATTTGCCCCTTCACCTGGTGGAGCCGAAGGCGCATCAGCTCGGGAAAGGCCGTGAAGCCGCGGCCGAAGGCGAGGATGAGATAGCGCGCCGAGACGCCGCCGACCTCGATCCGGTCTTCGTATTCCTTCCAGGTCTCAACGGGCGCTTGCGTGCGGACATCCACCCGAGAAAGCATCGCCCGCACGAACGCGTCGACGTCTACCGCGCCGCCGGTCTCGATGCGCAGCACGCCGCGCGGGGCGCGGAGCCAGTCGTGGGGCGACCGCGCCAGCCACGTGCAGTGCTCCGGGTACCGCCGCGCGCTGCGGCGGAATCGCTCGACCTGTTCGTCGTCGCCTGCCGGCCGCAACGTGGGGCGCCGCACGAAGACGCCGTCCGCTCCCGACAGGGCGATCGTTTCCTCGAGGGCCGGGAGGGCCTCGTCGATGCGCCGGACCGGCCGCGCGCGCCGTCCGAGGATGGGATTGACGAGCCCCACGGCCACGCCGGATGCACCCGATGCGGGAGATTCCTTTTCGAGCACGAGGACGCGTCCGTATCGGCCAAGATGCACCGCCGCGCACGCACCGGCGAGCCCGCCGCCCGCGATCACGAAGTCGTAATGGGCCGAATCAGGATCGGGCACGGGGTCGATCGACCTGGCGCGGGAAATCGGGCACGAGGGTGGAGGTATCGAGCTCGCCGTCCGGCGTGAAGAACCGCATTTCACCCTCCCGGTCGCACGTCCACACTTCCTCG
>CAZXHQ010000402.1:1329-3966 GCA_964640145.1 uncultured Rhodothermales bacterium
GTCCGGCGTGAAGAACCGCATTTCACCCTCCCGGTCGCACGTCCACACTTCCTCGTTGGTCTCCACCTTGTAGGGCAGATCGTGCAGCTGAGGATCGTCTACGGCGCGTTTCCAGGCGGCAAGTGTGTCCATCGGATGCGTGGTCATCGCTGATTCGACGGTCTTCCGTACGCGTACGATGGCATCCGTCGATGCCATCCCTTCCATATAGGATAGGCACGCACGGGGTGAAAAGGTAACCTCCTTCCGGGTCTAATCGAACAGCACCTCGAATGCGTCGTAGGCGGGCAGGGTAGGCAGGCAGACCCGCTTCGTGCCGTGTGGAGGTGACACCATCTTAGAAGAACCGAGCCGGCGCCCGGTCGTTGTCCAAGTCGGCCTCGAACCCAGGTAACTGCTGACGCCGGGGCCAGGTCGCCCTCCTCCGTCGCACCGGCAGCACAAGAGCCAAGCCATCCATCCACACAGATCCGTCGCATCATGAAAGAGCTACCGGCCCTCATCATCGGCGCGGGCACGATCGGCCTGTCGGTCGGATGGCAGCTCGCCCGCGAGGGGCGGCCCGTGGAGGTCTTCGATCGGGGCGAGGCGGGGCGCGGCACGTCGTGGCTCGCAGCCGGCATGCTCGCGCCGGATGCGGAGATCGGGTTCGAGGAGCTGGAGCTCTACCGACTGAACCGGGAGAGTCTGGACCGCTGGCCCGAATTTGCGGCGGCGCTGGAGGAGGAGAGCGGCCGCGAGGTCGACTTTCGGACCGACGGCACGCTCGTCGTGGCGGACGACCGCGATGCCGCCGAGGCGCTGCGACGGCGCTACGCGTTCATGACGGAGCAGGGACTGAACGTCCGCTGGCTCTCCGGCGCCGAGGCTTTAGAGCTGGAACCCTTCGTGGCGCCGCGCCTGGCGGCGGCCATCCATTCACCGGGGGATTTCCAGGTCGACAACCGCCTGCTCGTCGATGCCCTGAAAGCGGCGTTCGTGAAGCAGGGCGGCGTGCTGCACGAGCATGCCGAGGTCGCGGCGATCGAGCCGGACGACGAGGCTCCGGCCGTCGTCACGGTGGAGGACGAGCGGTTCGAAGGATCGCGCGTCGTGGTGGCTGCCGGCGTCTGGTCGCGCGGGATCGAAGGGCTCAGTCGTGCGCAGAAGCCGCCGGTGCGGCCGGTCAAAGGTCAGATGATCGAACTGAGGATCGAGGCGCCGTTCGACCTGAAGCACGTCGTGCGGGGACCGGGCGCCTACGTGGTTCCGAAGTCGAACGGACGCCTGCTCGTCGGCGCCACGAGCGAGGAAATGGGCTACGACGAACGCGTGACGGCGGGCGGGCTGTACGTTCTGCTGGAAGGCGCCTGGGAGATCGTTCCGGGTATCTACGACCTGGCCGTGACGGACATGTGGGCGGGGCTGCGTCCGGCGAGCCGGGATCACCGTCCGATTCTCGGACCGGCCGATGCGCCCGGCGTCGTCATGGCGACCGGCTTCTACCGGCACGGCATCCTTCTGACCCCGATCACGAGCCAGGAAGTGTCCCGGCACCTCCTCACCGGAGAAACCTCGAGTTGGATCGAGCCGTTCCTACCGACGCGCTTCAGTCCGGCGTGATCGCCGGACGGCGCCACGACCCGTCGGCGTCGCCATGGAACGGCCTGACGACCGAACGGCCCGGTTTGTAGCGACCGATCGCGTCCTTTTCAGTCTCGACGCTCTCGACATGTCTACCCGCACCGACACAACGACCGGCGGCCCGGAACCGCGCGGCGCAACCGGCGCCGCCGCCGAGCAAACCATTACGCTCAACGGCGAATCTCACGCCGTCTCCGCCGAGGCGACCATTGCGGACATCCTCCGGAACATGGACGTCGATCCCTCTCAGCCGAAAGGCATCGCCGTGGCCTTAAACGACGACGTCGTCCCGAAAGACGCCTGGTTCGAGTGCCTCGTCGAAGAGGGCGACCGGGTAGAGGTGATTACGGCCCGGCAGGGGGGATGAATAGACGGATGGCAGTTGGCGGTTTGTACCGTCACACGGCCAACTCACGAGAAACTGCCAATCGCCGACTGCCGACTGCCGACTGCCAACAGTAAATCGAACCTTATGCACCCCTACGGCCGACATAGCGACATCCTCAAGATCGGCGAGCTGAGTTTGTCGAGCCGCCTGATCATGGGCACGAGCAGGTATCCCAATCCGCAGGTGATGCTCGATGCGCTCGAGGCGTCCGGGACGGAGCTCGTGACGGTGGCGATCCGCCGCGTGAACCTGCGCGATCAGTCCGAGGAGAGCTTTCTCGATCTGCTGAACGACTACCACCTGCTCCCGAATACGGCGGGCTGTTATACGGCGAAGGAGGCCGTGCTGGTGGCCCGGCTCGCCCGCGAGGCGCTCGAGACCAACCTCGTCAAGCTGGAGGTGATCGGCGACGACGAGACGCTGTTGCCGGATGTGGAGCAGCTCCTGAAGGCGGCCAGGGAGCTCGTCGACGACGGTTTCCAGGTCTTAGCCTACTCGAATGACGATCCCATCACGTGCCGCAAGCTGGCGGATCTGGGCTGCTCGGCCGTCATGCCGCTGGCCTCGCCGATCGGCAGCGGGCAGGGCCTGGTCAACCCGTACAACCTCAAGCTCATCCGCGAGCT
>CAZXHQ010000403.1:0-3964 GCA_964640145.1 uncultured Rhodothermales bacterium
GCTTACGCCGAGACGGCAGGTCATCTCCGAAAGAGATTGCGCAGCACGAACCAGATGTTCTCTTTGCGTTCTCTCAGGCGCCGGCTGAAGTAGGGCAACCATTCCCTCCCGTAGGGGAGATAGATGCGCATGTTGTACCCCTCCCGGACGAGCTGCTGCTGGGTATCCGGCCGGATCCCGTAGAGCATTTGAAACTCGAAGCGCCGGCGGTCGATGCCCCGAGCCTGCACGTAGTCCTTCGTCGCCGAGATCAGCCGCTCATCGTGCGTCGCGATGGCCGGGTACCGCCCGTGCTCGATAAGCCGGCGCGTATAATCCATGAACCGTTCGCGGATCACGCTCATGTCCTGATATGCGATCGCCGGCGGTTCTTTGTAGGCGCCCTTGCACATGCGAACGCGAGCATCGATCTCGCACATTCGGTCGACGTCTGCGGCGGTCCGCTTGAGATATGCCTGGAGGACGATGCCTACGTGGTCCGGGTAGTCGGGATAGACGTCTTCGAACAGGGCCAGCGTCGATTCCGTGATGTCGCTGCCCTCCATATCGAGACGGATGAAGACGTCGTGATCACGGGCCGCAGCCAGCAGGCGGCGAAGATTCGCGAGGCAGAAGTCTTCGTCGATCTTCTGTCCCATCATCGAGAGCTTGATCGAGACATTCGCGTGGATTCGGCGGCTCTCCCGCTCGCGGGCGATGGTGTGAACGAGGTCGATATAGGCATCGCGCCCGGCTGCCGCCACCTCTCTGTCCGTTACGTACTCTCCCAGCAAATCGAGAGCCACGTACATACCCCGTTCGTGAAGCTGGTGGACGACGGGCAGGGTCTCCTGAAGCGATTCTCCGGCGACGAACCGGCTGGCGAGGACGAACGGAAGACGCATGCTTCAGGTGGATAGGGCCGATTCAAGATCCTCGAGGAGGTCTTCGATGTGCTCGAGACCGACCGAAAGGCGGATGAGATTCTCGGGCGTCGGACTGGGCTGTTCTTCGATGGAGGAGCGGTGTTCGATCAGGCTTTCGGTACCGCCCAGGCTGGTCGCACGCGCGAAGACGCGGGTTCGTCCGACGATCGCGAGCGCCGCCTCGCCGTCGCCTTCAATCTGAAAGGAGAGCATTCCGCCGAAGTCGTCCATCTGCCGTGCCGCGATATGGTGATGGGGATGAGAAGCCAGACCCGCGTAGTGCACGGCGATCACGCCTGCGTGACTGTGCAGGTACTCCGCAACGGCCCGGCCGTTGCGGCAGTGGACGGTCATCCGAGCCGCGAGCGAGCGCATCCCTCGCATCGCGAGCCAGGCGCTGAACGGATCCATCACGGCACCCGCCGATCGCTGCTCATCTCGCACGCGGCGCCACAGTTCATTCTCTGTCCCGGCAATCAGTACGCCGCCGAGCACGTCCGAGTGTCCGGCCAGATACTTTGTAACCGAGTGCAAGACGACGTCCGCACCTCGTTCCAGCGGGCGCTGCAGCACCGGCGTCGTCCACGTCGAGTCGACGACGAGGAGTGCGCCGGCTTCATGAGCCGCCTGTGCCACAGCGGCCAGATCGGTGATCTTCGAAAGCGGATTCGACGGCGACTCGGCCCAGACGAGCCGCGTCTCGGGTCGAATGGCGGCCCGGACGTGGTCGAGGTTCGTGAAGTCCGCGGACGACGTTTCGAGTCCCCAGGGCTCGAACGAATCCCGCAAGAGCCGGCGCACCCCGTAATACACGTCGTCGCACACGACGACGTGATCTCTCGGCCGCAGAGACTGCAAGAGGGCCGCCGTCGCGGCCATGCCCGATGCGAAGCCGGCCGCATCCACGCCGCCTTCGAGGCGGGCCATCGCCTGCTCGAACCGGCTGCGCGTTGGATTCGCATCGCGCGTATACCGGAAGCCGGCTGGGTAGGAGCCGTCGATCGCCCGCTCGTAGGTCGTCGAGAGGTGCAGCGGCGCGACGAGATCGCCGGCTGGCGGCGCAGGATCGCATCCGCTTTGTGCAAGGAGGGTTTCGAGGCGGCGCCCGGGCTTCGTCTTGCGTGCATTCATAGTCGGCATGCGATATGTTGATCGCGCGTCACGGTCATTCCGGCACGGGATCTTCATCCCGTGCCGGGGGATCAGAGTTTACCGAACAGCGAGCAATCAAGATCAAAAGGATTGGCGAAGATGGACGTCAGTGCGCTGCGACGCGAATATCGGGACGCGAGTCTGCACGAGGCGGAGGTGGATCCGAATCCGGTGGCGCAGTTCAAAGCCTGGTTCGAGGAGGCTGTGGAGGCCGAGACTCGCGATCCGAGCGCCATGACGGTCGCCACGGCCGACGCCCGAGGTAGACCGTCGGGCAGAATCGTCTTGCTGAAAGGGTTCGATCTCGGCGGCTTCGTGTTCTTCACTAATTACGGTAGCCGGAAGGCGCGGGAGCTGGAAGAGAACCCGTGGGCATCACTTACCTTCTGGTGGAATGAGCTGGATCGTCAAGTCCGCATCCAGGGCCGCGTCGTTCGCACCACGTACGCCACCTCGAAGGACTATTTCGCCTCCAGGCCGCGCGAGAGCCAGCTTGGAGCCGTCGCCTCGCTGCAGAGCACGACGCTTCCGGACCGAGATGCGCTCGTCGATGCGATGGAGAAGGCGCGCGCCGAGTACGAGGGCTGCGAAATTCCCTGTCCGGAGAACTGGGGCGGTTACCGACTCAAGCCGCACGAATTCGAGTTCTGGCAGGGCCGGCCGAGTCGTCTGCACGACCGGATCGCCTACCGGCTGGACGCGGAGAATGAGTGGACCATCCTGCGCCTGGCGCCGTAGGGTCTCGACCCGAGGACGAACCACGCTGCACCCTCCCACTGCCGACATGCCCCGATGACCACGTCCGACGATACGGCCGCAACCTTTCTTGACGTGTCGCGCGCCTACCTGGCCGGTGAATACATGTCGAAGATCGAGCGGTGCGTCGACCTGCTCGACGATGACGAGGTCTGGTGGCGACCGAACGTTCATTCCAACAGCGTCGGCAATCTCCTCCAGCACCTCGCAGGAAACGTTCGGCAATACCTGATAAGCGGGGTCGGCGGTGCCCCGGACACCCGCAGGCGCGACCGCGAATTCGAGGCCGCGGAGGAGGCCTCCGGAAACGAACTTGTCGCGAACCTCCGCGAGACGGTCGAAGAAGCGGACCTCGTCCTGCGTGGTCTGGATCGATCCGCCTTGTTTGCAGAGCGGTCCATCCAGGGACGGCCCATGACCGTTTTTGAGGCCGTCTTCCATGCCGTGGAGCACTTCTCCACCCACGTCGGTCAGATCATCTACATCACCAAGCTGCTGAAAGACCGCGACCTCTCCTTCTACGGCTTCGAGGGCGGCGTGGAGCATCGATGGTGACGGCTGCCCGGTCGTCGGGCTTCGCGCGGAGCGGCTTCGTAGATGCCTGCCGTCGCCATGGCGGCGGATTCGAAGGCCGGGGGGTTCGTACGCGCCATTCTGCAGGCAGAATGGGAGCATCATCCGCCTATCGATAGGCGCGATCCGTGTATTCAGTGACGGCCGCGCGGTCGACCGGGCGCCAGAAGGGCTGGCCGAGCGTGCGCCGTTCCGTCCGTCGAAAGGTGGCGCGGAGGAAGAGCTCTTTGTCGGAGGCTGCGGCGCCCGCGAAGCTGAAAGAGCCCCAGTGGAAGATCCAGAATGCTGAGTCCGGCTCGACGAGAAACGAACGGGAGACGAGCTCCACCAGGTGAGCCGCATCCTCGAGCGTCGACGGTCCCCTGTTCTCCGCGAGCTCCTCGAGCATGATCGTAAAGGGCCGGCGCGCTTTAGGGGCGGACCGGTAGATGCTCACCCGGCACGTGGAGAAAGCGGTATACCCGCGCCACGTAAAGGTCGTGTCCACCAGCACCTGCCCCGACGCGGCGGACGCCGTGCTCAGCGCGGCTATGAGTACGAGCAGGAGGGTCTTCATATCCCTTAAGACACGGCGACCG
>CAZXHQ010000404.1:0-3956 GCA_964640145.1 uncultured Rhodothermales bacterium
AGTCGTTGCTGGGATAATCCGCCGTCATGAAACTTCCCGACCGCCTGCCGGGCGGACTGCCCGCAGGTGACTTTCTGCGCGAGTACTGGCAGAAGAAACCGCTCCTGATCCGCGATGCCTTTCCGGGGTACGACTCGCCCATCACGCCGGAGGAGCTGGCCGGTCTCGCTCTCGAGGAGGAGGCCGAGTCGCGCCTGATCATGGAGCGAGGCGGCGCCTACCCCTGGCAGCTCCGCTACGGACCGTTCGAAGAGGAGGATTTCCTCGAGCTGCCCGAGTCGCACTGGACGCTGCTCGTACAGGAGGTCGACCGGTGGGTGCCCGCGATCGCGGAGCTGCTCGACCATTTTCTCTTCGTCCCGGCCTGGCGTCTCGACGACGTCATGGTCAGCTATGCGCCGGATGGTGGCACCGTCGGTGCGCACATCGACAACTACGACGTATTTCTCGTTCAGGCGCTCGGCCGGCGCAAGTGGCGTATCGGCTCGCAGCCCGTCGATGAAGAGCGCCTCGTCCCCGACGTGGACGTGAGCATTCTGGCCGAGTTCGAGCCGGACGAGGAGGTGACGCTCGCGCGAGGCGACATGCTCTACCTGCCGCCGCGCACCGCGCACCATGGTATCGCGGTCGGCGACTGCATGACTTTTTCGGTCGGATTCCGTGCGCCGAGGTGCGAGGAGATCCTGACGGCGCTCCTGAGCGTCGCGGTCGAGGAAACCGATCCCGACGCTCGCTACGCCGATCCGGATCTCACGCCCCCCGATCATCCCGGCCGCGTCTCGGCCGACGCGCTTGAAACGGTCCGCCGCATCGTGCGCGAGGCACTTACCGACGAACGCATCGACCGGGCCTTCGGAGCCCTGGTCACCCAGCCGAAGCGGGGCGAGCCGCCGCTGCCCACCGAGGATTGGGCGCCGAAAGATGTCGCCCGCGCACTGGAGGACGGTGCCGAGCTGGCACGGGTCGCACCCAACCGCTTTGCCTTCATGGAGCACGTCGACGGCAGCGCGAGCCTGTTCGTCCACGGCAAGGAGTTCCGGCTCGAGGATGAGGCGGCACATCTCGCCTCGCTGCTGGCCGGCCGCGAACGGCTGGATGCTCAGACGCTGGTCGAGGTCCTCGGCGATGCCGGCCTGCGCGCCTTGTTAGCCGATCTCGTCAACGGAGGCCATCTTGAGGTGAGGGACGCATGAGCGTAGAATCCTGGAAGCGGATCGAGAGCCGAAAGAGGGAACACTACCGGGTCTTCGAGATTCGCGAAGATCTCGCCGTCTCGCCGACGACCGGTTCCGCGTACAGCTTTTACGTAATCGAGTCGAACGACTGGATCAACATCATTCCGTTGACGCAAGACGGGGAGGTCGTCTTCGTCCGGCAGTACCGGCACGGCACGCGGGACGTCACGCTGGAGGTCCCGGGGGGCATCGTCGACGACGGTGAGGACGCCCTCCAGGCTGCGGTCCGCGAATTGCGGGAGGAGACGGGCTACGATGCGGACGAGGTCGTCCACCTCGGCACGGTCGCACCCAATCCGGCCATCCAGAGCAACCGGTGCCATACGTATCTCGCTCGCAATTGCCGCCGGGTGGCGCAGCAGGACCTCGAAGCTGCGGAGGAGATCGAAGTCGTGACGGTCGATCCGGACGAGGTGCCGCAGCTGATCGTCGAGGGCCGCATAACCCACTCGCTCGTCGTGGCCGCCTTCTATTACTTCGACCGGTACGTCGAGGGCCTCGTGGGGTCGTAACGGGTCATGCCGGCATGCGGGCCCCTCCTGGCCATCTGGGGCCTGGCGAGCGCCGCTCGCCGCAACCCCCGCCGTCGGTATGGCCGGCGGCCGTCAGGCGGTAACGTGAGCGGACCGGAGCAGAACCTCGTCCGCCGGCGGCCTCATATTGTAGTGATTGCTCATCACGTGTCCGTAGGCGCCCGCCGTGGCAATGAGAATGACGTCCCCCTCGTCGGTTCGCGGAAGTCTGCGGCCGTAGCCGAGCACGTCGCCGGTCTCACAGATGGGTCCGACGACGTCCGCCGTGATGTCCAGCGGCTCCTCGAGTTTCGAGAGGTTGACGATCTCGTGGTAGGCTCCGTACAGGGCGGGTCGAAGCAGCGAGTTCATGCCGGTCTCGATGCCGACGTATTGTGCCGAGCCCTTGCGCTTGGTCTGGGTGACCCGGGCCAGCAGGACGCCCGACCGGGCGACCATGAACCGGCCCGGTTCCATCCACAGCTCCAGGTTCGGGTTGGCCTGCTTGAAGGCACCGAGGGCCTGGGCCACCTCGCTCAGGTCGAGTTCGGGGGTGCTTTGACGTTCCGATACGCCGAGCCCGCCGCCCACGTCGAGAAGGCGAACCTCCGGGAAGCGGTCGGTCAGCGTGGCGAGGAAAATCGCCGTCTCCGCCCAGGTTTCGGGCGAGATGATGCCGCTGCCGACGTGCGCGTGGAAGCCGATCACGCGCGCGTCGACCGCCCCTGCCAGGCGATCCAGGTGCTCCAGCTCCTCCGGCGCCACGCCGAACTTGCTCTGCGAGCCGGCGGTGCGGACGTATTTGTGATGCCCGTGACCGCGGCCCGGGTCTACGCGCACGATGAGCTCCTTGCCGCGAAATTCGTCGGGCCAGGCCTCCAGCGGATAAAGGTTGTCGAGCGTTACGTACGCACCGATCTCATAGCCGCGGCGGTAGTCCTCGCGGGGCGCAAAATTCGGCGTGAACAGGATGCGCTCGCGGTCGATGTCGGGGAATAGCTCGAGGAGTCGATCCATCTCACCCGGCGAGACGCACTCGAATCCGAGCCCGGCCTCGTAGAAAAGACGGAGGATGTCGGGTTGCCCGTTCGCCTTCATAGAGTAGAAGAGGCGGTCGAGCGCATCGATCGAGCGGACGGCGTCGAGCGCCTGCCGGATGGTGTCTTGGTCGTATACGTACAGGGGACGCGCCCCTCGGGCCAGGTCGAGCAGCTCGTCGCGTCGCACCTGCCACCAGGCCGGTCCGCCGCGCGCGTCTTCGTAGGAATCGTCCATCAGCTCCCGCCACGAGAGGCCGAACAGCAGATCCGGTTCGCGCTTGCCGAAAAGCTGTGCGTGCAGCTTTCGGACGAGCCGGTAGGCCTGGTTCTCATCCACCACGAAGCTGAAGTTCAGATCGCTGGCCGCCTGTGAGACCTGGTGGATGTGCTGCTCGTGGAACACTTCGAAGGCGGGTCCCATCTCGTGCAGAAGGGAGCGGATGTTACGACCGATGAGGCTGACGACGGCGCACGGTCCGATCTGCTCGGCCTTGCAGTACGTATTCAAATCGGCAAGCAGGGCCTCGATGCGGGCGGGGTCGAGTGCGTTGGCGACCGGATCGAGCGAGGCCGTCACGTTGGTTTCCGAGGTCGCGACGAGGTCGATCGACAGGCCGTGGCGCTTGAACGTCCCGAATACGTCGGCCAGAAAGCCGACCTCCTGCCACATTCCGAGCGACTCCATCGAGATGAGGGTCACGCCGGTCTTGGCCGCGATGGCCTTGATCTGCGCGCCGAAGTCCGGCGTCTTGTCGGAGATCACCGTGCCCTCGAGATGGGGAGCGTCCGTACACTTGATGTGCAGGGGGATGTCGAACCGATCCAGCGGCTCGATGCAGCGAGGATGAAGAATCTTGGCGCCCATGGTGGCCAGCTCCTGGCCTTCCATGTAATCGAGCTGCCGAAGGAGGCGCGCCGACGGAATCTCATGCGGATTGGCGGTGAACATGCCCGGCACGTCGGTCCAGATTTCCAGCCGCTCGGCGCCGAGCATGGCCGCCAGGTACGAGGCGGACGTGTCCGAGCCGCCGCGACCGAGGAGAACCGTTTCCCCCTTGCTGTTGGAGGCGATGAATCCCTGGGTGACGACGAGGTCGACCCTGGCGCTCCGGAGCTCGTGCTGGAGGCTCGTATCCGGATTGTATCGACAGGTTGCGGACAGGTAGCGC
>CAZXHQ010000405.1:0-3942 GCA_964640145.1 uncultured Rhodothermales bacterium
CCCAACAGCATCCTGCCGGCGCCGCTACAGAGCGGCCTGATCGGAGGGCTCGAGCTTACGGTCGGAGATCAGCAGGGCCGCCAAAGCCAGCGATGCGCTGAACCCGGCCGTTACGTACAGCATCGGACCGTAGCTTCCCATGAGGTCGAGCCCGAGCGCGTAGATGATCGGCCCGCCCGCCGTCCCGCCGACGAAGACCGTCTTTGCAAAGCCCTTTATGGCGCCGATGTGCTTGCGCCCGAAGTAGTATGCATATCCGCTCCCCATCAAGGCGCCCTGCATGCCTTGCACGAGACCGAAGGCGGATCCGTACATCCACACCTGGCTCGAGGAGCCAACAAAGGGCACGCCCGAGAGAGTTACCGCAAATATCGACAGCATCACGCCCAGCAGAATCCGCGGGGAGATGCGATCGGCGAGGTAGCCCGTGAACACGTTCGTGCCGGCCGTGACGAGGCCGAGCGGCACGAAGACGGCGGCCGCCGCCGCTCGGTCGAGGCCGTTGGCGTCCATGATGGAGAAATGATGGAAGAGAAGGCCTGTGCCGAGGCTCGCCACGCAGACGCCGCTCACCGTCAGTAGCCAGAACGCAGGCGCGCGGCGCGCTTCCGACAGGGTGACGTCCGCCTCGCCACCGACGTCCCCGGAGGCCGATTGGCCGTCCGGGACAATGCCGAATTTCTCCGGGTGCTCCCGGAAGAGCAGCCATCCGAGCGGCACCATGACGGCAAAAAGTATCATCCCCACGATGAGGAATGAGCCGCGCCAGCTGAAACCGGCGAGGCCGTGCTCGACGAAGAGCGGATAAACCGCTGTGGCGGCCGCCACGCCGATGCCCATCCATCCGACGGCAGAGCCTCGTTTGCGCACGAACCAGATGTTCACGGCATGGAGATTCACCAGGCTCAGCGCGCCCGGCCCCAGCGCGCGCAGCAGCAGAAACCCGAGGAACAGGGTCGCGAGTCCGGAAGCCATGCTCATCACGCCGCAGGCTATGGCTAGACCGGCGGCGATGGCTACGACGGCGCGGCGCGGACCGAACCGGTCGATCCATCGCCCGATCTGCGAGAGAGAGGCGGCGCCGAGGATCGTGGCGATCGTATAGGTCAGCGAGACCGTCGAGCGCGTCAGCCCCAGGTCGGCCATGATCTGGTCGATAAAGAGCGAGACGCCGGCCGTCTGTCCCGGCATGGTCATCGCCATTCCCACCGTCGCCGCGGCTACGACGACCCATCCGTAATAGACCGGCGACGCGCTGACCAGGCGGCTCGTCTTTTCGGCCGGCAGGTGCGTCAGGCTAAGCTGTGCCAAAGGAGCTTTCTGCTGTTGGCAGAACGTTGGTGCATTGAAGCGGGGCAAACGACGTGCCACCGTCGGTGTTTACCGGCGGGCGTTGAAATCTCCGAGCAGATTTAAGAAGCGGTTTCAGTCTCGAGAGAGCCGGACCTCGTATCGACGATCCTTCCAGCTCTGCGAACGGAGGAAGGGTCGAACGCAATCGGTCGCTTCGCGAGAATGCCCCGATGATCGGCCCTGGCTACCGCCAAGCCCGCGTTCTACGAACAAAGCATGGGTCGAACGCAGTCGTTCCCGCGCGATGCATCGGCCTACGACGCCTCCATCGTGCGAACGCAGAAGAGGTCGCAAGTAGCGCCCCAACGCTGCACCGGCCGCGTCACGCCACCGCATCGGCCCGGTCGCAACGCTGCATCGGCCGCGTCACGCCGCTGCGTCGGCGGCCACCGCCCGCTGCATTGCGGGTCAGCGGCCCATCTGCTGACGGAGGTACCCGGCGCGCTGCTGGAGGTCGCGGTTGTTGGGCTGCATCTGGAGAAGCCGGTCCGTGTAGGTCAGAGCCGTCTCCCACGCTTCCTGCTGCGCATAGAACACGCTCAGCGCGTTGAGATAGTCGGGATGGTCCGGTGCGAGCCGGTACGCGTTCAGCAGGAGGCGTTCGGCTGCTACCGCATCGCCGAGCTGCTGGTGCGCGAGACCGGCGTTGTACTGCATCCGCGCGTTCGCCGTGTCCAGCGCCGCGGCGCGCGCCAGGTGCTCGGCGGCTTCCTCGAGCCGCTCGGGGCGCTCGGCCAGGAGGAGGCCGAGCGTATAGTGGGCCTGTGCCATCTCCGGCTGCAGCCTCACCGCTGCCCGGAGCGAGGCCTCGGCCGCCGCCACGAGCTCCGGCGAATCGCCCTGTTCGCGCATGCGGTTGTACAGCACGGCCAGGTTGAGATGAGCCGCGACGAAGGTCGTGTCCACGCGAAGGGCCGTCTCGTAGGACGCCGCTGCCGAGTCGAGCGCGCCGAGCTGTTCGTGGATGATCGCCACGTTGAGATGTGCCGCGGCCTGGTCGTTCAGCGCGAGTTGGCCTCGGCGGTATTCCTCCAGGGCGCTCCAGTAGGCGCGCGCCGCTTCTCCGGCGTCGCCCTGTGCATAGCGGCCCGGCGCGATCATGGTGAGCACGCGTGCCGCCTCGGTTCGCACCAGGCGGACCGAGTCGGTCAGAAGCGGCTCGATGCTGCCTGCCGCGGAACGGTCGCTCTCCTCGCTGAGATTGCGCAGCGCCGCCGCCCGCACGATCGCGCTGGAATCCTGCAGCAGACGGACGGATGCCTCCGACGCGCGAACCGTCGGATAGCGGTCGAGCAGCGTCAGGGCCGTCGCCCGCACGATGTCGGGCGTGGCCGGCTCCGCCACGAGGCGGATCAGCTCCGGCTCTGCGTCGGGAGCCCCCTCGCGGCCCCCGGCGATAGCCGGCGCAAAGGTGGATGGCCGCTCGGGACCATGCCAATCGGCGATCTGGTCGGCCGCCCAGGCAGCCGAACGATCCGCGTGGCAGCTGGTGCAGGCATTCGGCGTGCCCAGCTCGGCCGTCAGGTCCGGGCGAGGCACCTTGAAGCTGTGATCGCGCCGCGGATCGACCACCATGTAGGTGCGCTCGGGCATGTGACAGTCGACGCACTGCGAGCCCTCCGCGCCGTCCGGATGCCGGATGTGCTCGAACGTGTCGTAGGTCGACGGCTCGTGGCACTGCGCGCAGAGGGCGTTGCCTTCCAGCTTGAGCCGCGTCGAATGCGGATCGTGGCAGTCGGTGCACGTGACGCCGTTGGCGTACATCCTGCTTTGCAGGAAGGAGCCGTAGACGAACACCTCGTCGTCGATCTGGCCGTCGGCGAAATAGAGCTCCTCCTCGAGGAGTTCCGGTTCGTAGTGATCCAGAAAGGGCTTGCCCGGCACGTATGCCGGGTGGACGATCCGGCGCCGCGAATGACAGGGCGCGCAGGTGTCAACCTGGCGGTGCGCGGCCGTGAGCGAGGCCGGCAGGCCGGAATCCTCTGCGGTGTCATTCGCCCGCGCGGCCTCCACGTGCGCCTCGCCGGGACCGTGGCAGGCTTCGCAGCTCACGTCCATCTCAGAATAAGTCGTCTCGTAGCGGTTCGCTGCCAGGTCGAAATTCCGCTGGAGGTTCGTCGAGTGGCAGTCCGCGCACATGTAGTTCCAGTTCATCGCCGCGCCGGTCCAGTGGAGCCAGTCCGGCGGCTCCACGCACTCGCCCGGCCGCAGGTCGAACCACCGTTCCCGCTCGGCGTCCCACGCGATCGTGAAGGCCTGCAAGCGGCCCCCGCCGATCGGGAGGAGATACTGCTGTAGCGGCGCGTAGCCGAAGGTATATTCGACCGGGAACGTCTCCATGGTCCCGTCGGCCGCCTGCGTGTGGACGAAGTACCGGCCGTCCTCCCGGAAGAACCGGGTCTCGACGCCGCAGCGCGCGAAGACGGCGTCGTCGAAGTCGCCCAGGACGGTCTCCGGAGAGGGCTCTTCCATCGCCCGGTCGTGGTCGGATCCCGTCCACGTCGTCGCCGCCGCCTCGTGGCACCCTGCGCAGACGTCGCGGCCGACGAATGCGAGCGTATCGATCGCCGCATCATCTGTCGACTCCGG
>CAZXHQ010000406.1:0-3923 GCA_964640145.1 uncultured Rhodothermales bacterium
TATTTCGAGCAGGCCTCGAAAATTCTCGATCCGGACCGCACCCGAATCGTCTACAACTCGGAGTGGTTGGAAGAGATGAACTTCAGCGATGTTATAGAACTCGCCGGAAAGTACACCGTCGCCCGGATGCTCGAGCGGGATGACTTTGAGCAGCGCTATAAAGGGGGCGAGCCGATCGGCATTCACGAATTTCTGTATCCGCTCGCGCAGGCTCAGGATTCCGTCGCCATCGAATCGGACGTAGAGCTGGGCGGCACGGACCAGAAATTCAATCTGCTCGTAGGCCGCGACATCCAGCAGGCCGTCGGCCAGGAGCCCCAGGTGTGTCTGTTGCTTCCAATCTTGCCCGGCACGGACGGGGTCGAGAAGATGTCGAAGTCACTCGAGAACTATATCGGGATTACGGAATAGCCGGAGGAGATGTACGGCAAGACGCTCTCGATCCCGGACGATCTGATGTACACCTACTTCGAACTTGCCACGGACGTCGCCACCGAAGAGCTGCCGACCTTGAAAGCATTCATCGAGAAGGACCCCCGGAATGCCAAACATCAGCTCGCCTGGACCATCGTGCGGATGTATCACGGCGAGGAGTCCGCGAACGAGGCGCGCGCCCACTTCGAGAAGACGGTGATCAGGGGAGAGACGCCGGACCATATCGAGGAGTTCAGGCCGGAGCCGGACCGAGGTACGGAGATCGGCATCCTCAACCTGATGTCGCAGGCCGGCCTGACGACCTCGAACGGTGAGGCGCGGCGGTTGATCAAGCAGAACGCGGTGTCGATCGACGGCGACAGAGTGGACGACGTCTACCTCCAGATCGACCTGGCCCACGATACCCCCTTCGTACTCAAGGTCGGCAAGCGCCGATTCGCGCGCGTCGTGTGGAACAGCAGATAGAGGTGCCGTTGGCCGCGGCGTGCGCATCGGCCGTTCATCACGCGAGGAACGAAGTGGGCCGCATCGGGCTTTACCTTTGCGGATCTACCCCCCCAGCTGCTGCTGTACGGAAGCGTCCATCTGTTCCACCTTCTTGATGAGGTTTTCCTTGTAGGCGACGATCTTCGCCTGCACCTGCGGCTGCGACGTCCCGATGATTTGGGCCGCCAGGAGGCCGGCGTTTCGTGCCTTTCCGATCGCGACGGTGGCGACGGGAACGCCGTTAGGCATCTGGACGATCGACAGGAGGGAATCGAGCCCGTTCAGATTGCGCGTCGGCACCGGCACGCCGATCACCGGCAGCGGCGTGTAGGAGGCGATCATGCCGGGCAGATGGGCCGCGCCGCCGGCTCCGGCGATGATCACCTTGATGCCGCGCTCGTGCGCGCCGCGCGCGTAGTCGGCCATGTGGTGCGGTGTGCGGTGGGCTGAAAGCACACGGCTCTCGAACGATATGCCGAGCGAACGGAGGACGTCGGCAGCCTCTTCCATGACGGGGAGGTCCGATTCCGAACCCATCGTGATGCCTACTAGGGTCATATCGTGTCGTGTCGCTTTGTTAAAGGTGAATGCGCGCGGCCGCCCTCTCGGCACGTTGGCGAACCTCGTCGCGGTCGTGGCCGGTCACGGTTACATGGCCCATCTTGCGGTTCGTACGCACCTCCGATTTGCCGTAAATGTGAACCGCCACGCCCGGCACGGCCAGCGCATCGCTGAGTCCGGACGCGTTTGCGGTGCCTTCCCGCCTCCCAAGCACGTTGACCATCACCGCAACCGGTTCGCGAAGCTTCGGAACGCCGAGCGGCATGTCGAGCACCGCTCGCACATGGTTTTCAAACTGGGACGTGTAGCTGCCTTCGATGGAATAGTGACCGGTGTTGTGCGGTCTCGGTGCAAGTTCGTTGATGAGAACGCGCCCATCCGTGGTATGGAAGAGCTCCACGGCGGTGAGTCCCACACCGTCCACGGCTTCGACGGCCGCAAGCGCGATGCGGCGGGCTTCCGCGACGGAGGCTGGATCGGCGACGGCGGGCACCTCGACGGCATAGCATCGGTGGTCGCGCTGTTCCGTGTAGGCCACGGGGTAGATGGCGTATTCGCCGCCGGGGCGCCGCGCGACAAGTACGGAGAGCTCCTGCTCGAACGGAACGAACGCTTCGACCATGAGCCCGTCGTCGGCTGCCAGATCCGACCAGGCATCTCGAAGCTGCTCGTCGGATCGAACGGTCGCGTTTCCATAGCCGTCGTAGGAGCGCTCGTACTGCTTGACGACGACGGGATAGCCGAAGCTGTCGGCCGCGGAGATGGCTTCATTCAGCGTCGAACACGGCGAAAAATCAGGCACCGGAAGACCGGCCTCGACCAGATGTGCTTTCTGACGCCCTTTGTGTCGAATACGATGGAGCGTTGCGGGACTCGGCCAGACGGGCACGCGTGGACCGAGCGCCGCGGCGGCGGCGTCGGCGGGCGCCCACTCGCTCTCCACCGTGAGGACCGAACAGGATTCGCCGAACCGGCGAAGCACGTCGGCATCGGTCCAGTCACCGACGAACGGCTCCCCGAGTCCCTGCATGGGGCCTGCCGCCTTCGGCGCCAGAAAGCGAACCTTCAGCCCCATAGGGATGGCAGCGAGCGCCATCATACGGCCGAGCTGGCCGCCTCCGAGAATGCCGAGTATGGGGAACGGGTCCTCCGACGGGGCCGGCATCATCTCTATTCTTCGTTGGTTCCCTTGCCTGCAGCGAGCCGTTCATCGAGCTCCTCCACGGATTCAACGAGCACGTCGCGCGCCTTTGATCCCACGAACGGACCGACGATACCGGCCTCTTCGAGCTGATCGACGATCCGCGCCGCCCGCGTATATCCGACCGAGAGCTTTCGCTGAAGCAGCGACACCGATCCCTGCTGGGCGCGCACGATAATGCGTGCGGCCTCCTCGAAGAGATCGTCGGTGTCCTCGACGCCGAGAATCTCGCCCGCCCCATCGTGCTCGTCGGCGGGAGGCAGGAGGTAGGGCCCGCCGCCTTTCTGATCGGCGATATGCTCTACGATTCGGTCGACCTCCTCGACGCTGACGAACGGACTTTGCAGGCGGACGACCTTGCTGCCGAGCATATAGAGCAGGTCGCCGTTGCCGACGAGTCCCTCGGCGCCGTTCTGATCCAGAATCGTACGGGAGTCGACTTTCGAGGCGACTTGGAAAGCGACGCGCGCCGGGAAATTCGCTTTGATCAATCCCGTGATGACGTCGACGGACGGGCGCTGCGTCGCCAGCACGAGATGAATGCCGACGGCGCGGGCCATCTGGGCCAGGCGAGCGATGGGCCCCTCGATATCCTTTCCGGCCGTCATCATGAGATCGGCGAGTTCGTCGACGATGACGACGATGTAGGGAAGGTGCTCGAAGCCGTCTTCAGGCCTGAGTCGGCCGTCCTGCAACTTCTTGTTGTATTCCTTGATCGACCGCACGCTGGCCTCGGAGAGGAGGTCGTAGCGTTCCTCCATCTCGCGTTCACAGCACTTCAGAACGTCAAGCGCTTCACCGAAGTCGGTAATGATGGGGTCCTTCCCGTTTTCCGGCATCGCCACGAAGTGGTCGGCAATGTGGTTGTACTGCTGGAGCTCGATCTTCTTCGGATCGATCATGACGAACTTCAGGTTCGCCGGGTGGCACGCGTACAGCAGCCCGGTGATGAGCGTGTTCAAACCCACCGATTTACCCGAGCCCGTCGCACCGGCGATGAGGAGGTGCGGCAATCTTGTAAGGTCCGCCATGAAGACCTCTCCCTCGATCGTCTTGCCGATGGGGATGGGCAGCTCCATCTTCGAATCACGAAAGCGCGCGGTACCGATGACGTCCCGTATCTGAACGAGCTCCCGGCGCCGGTTGGGAATCTCCACGCCTACAGCCGATTTGCCGGGGATCGGCGCGATCATGCGAATGCCCCTGGCCGCCATGGCCATGGCCAGGTCATCCTCCAGAG